>NZ_JAQZSD010000053.1:0-30514 GCF_028674935.1 Lysinibacillus sp. CNPSo 3705
TTCATATATTATAAAGATAACTAGGCTAAATATAATATATGAATAGCACTTAGGTAATTAAAGTCTTCAAAAACTATCGTATTAAGTAAGTGAAAAGACCTTATTATTAGGGGCTATTTTATTGAAAACCATCAAATGTAGATTTGAATGGTTTAATATTTGAGTTGAATTAACTGCTTTTCTAATACTATAATGTAATTACATAAAAAAGGCGATATCCCATAACCTTATATCTCTTGGAAATATAAAACAAAAGAATCAAACCCTTCTAATGAACGGAGAATGAAAATGATGAATATCACGCCTGATAGTATCAATCAAGTTAACTATAGTCTGAAAGAATTACAAGATATTTTTTCAGTAATGAATAGTTCAATCATTGTAGCAATTACAGATCGAACTGGGAAAATAACGTTTGTTAATGATCATTTTTGCAAAATATCTAAATACACCCGTGAAGAATTATTAGGGCAGGATCACCGTTTACTCAATTCAGGTTTCCATCCAAGATCCTTCTTTAGAGAGATGTGGAAAACTATAGGCAAGGGTGAGATGTGGAATGGCGAGGTGTGTAATCGGGCGAAGGATGGCAGCCTTTACTGGGTGAAGACAACGATATTTCCTTTTCTTGATGACAATGGTAAACCGTATCAATATATTGCTATAAGGGTCGATATTACTGCACAAAAGGATATAAAAAAGATAACGCATATTGCTTATCATGATGAATTAACAGGACTACCAAATCGTCGTAAGTTAGAACAACGTTTAGAAAATGAATTTCATCAATCTCGACGTACAGGAGAGAAGTTTGCGTTATTTTTCATTGATGTCAATCGTTTTAAAAATATTAACGATGGACTTGGTCATATCATCGGGGATATGTTCTTAGTAGAAATGGCGAATCGTCTACGCAACGTTGATTATACATCAAATTCTATTTACCGCCACAATAGTGATGAATTTGTTATTATTCTAAACGACGTTGACTGTATTGAGGACAAGGCTGAGGAAATAATTAGCGTCTTTAATGAGAGTTTTGTTGTTAATTCATATGAATTTTACGCAAGTATTAGTATTGGAATTAGTACTTTTCCAGATCATGCGAACTCTCCTGAGGAATTATTGAAAAATGCAGATATCGCCATGTATGCTGCAAAATCTTCACGGGGTAATCAATATCGCTTGTATCGTCCAAATATGGAGGAAATCAATGATAAATGGTTAATACTTGAAACAAAGTTACATCAAGCGTTAAAAAAAGATAGTTTAGAATTACATTATCAACCAAAAATCAATTTAAAAACGAATACAGTGATTGGCATGGAGGCATTGCTACGCTGGCATGACCCTGAACTAGGTTATATGCCACCGGATCGCTTTATTCCATTTGCTGAGCAATGTGGGCTCATTAATGATATAGGGGTCTGGGTGTTAAGAAAAGCATCTGCCCAGGTACGCACTTGGAATGAAGTACATAATTCAAACTTACGTGTTGCCGTAAACATTTCTCCGATTCATATTAGTACATCAGGCTTTGTTGACATGGTACTTGAGGTTATGGCAGAAACAAAAATTGATCCGCAGTTTTTAGAAATTGAAATAACAGAAATGAGTATGCTGGATTATACGGAGGATTTAATTAATACAATTAAGCAATTAAGAGCACTTGGTATTACGATTTCTTTAGATGATTTCGGGACTGGTTATTCATCGTTAAATTATTTAAAAACGTTCCCAGTAGATGTTTTGAAAATCGATCGTGCATTCGTCCGTGATATTGTGCCTGAAAAATCAGGCATTGCCATGATTTCAGCTATGATCTCTCTAGCGCATGCGTTAAATCTTCAAGTAGTAGCTGAAGGTGTCGAGGAAGAGGCAGAATTAAACGTACTACGTGAACATGGCTGCGAATATGTACAAGGCTATTATTTCAGTAAGCCATTATCAGTAGAGGACTTTACACAATTGATAGTAAAAAGTAGATCGTTATAGGAGTATCAATATGGAGGATCTTGTCTTTAGTTTGGATAAGATCCTCTAAGTGTTTATGTAAAGGAAGGTTTAGAATATTTCGATATTTCCCTGCGGAGCTAACGTTAAAGTTTGGATCATCACCAAAACGTGTGTTGATTTCCGTTCCGACTGGGCGCTTTCCTGGGGGCGTCCGATGAGCCGCTTCGCTTCGCTGCAGGGTCTCATCTGTGACGCTGATCCCCGAGAAGTCGCCCAGTCTCCACTCCAATCAACTATTTACATAGTAGACGTTTTAACAAAAGTTATCCACAACTTTTGGTGATGAACCTAAGGTTTTGAATTTTGTCTATGCTAAAATTTCATTTTCTATAAAGGAGGTAATAACATGGTCCATTTCTATTTATCTGATTTGTTAAAACGTTGCAACTATAATTTGAATAAAACATTACTTATTCGTCATTCGCTCAATCATGAGCGTTTCATCAATGCGTATCGAGATGGTTTTTTACGTGAATATACGCAAAAACAGCCACCTCATTTTTTCGATGCTTTTGATCATGTCATTGTCTTTTCCTCAGATGAAGGGACGACATCGAAATACTTAACATCGTATGAAGTAAGGCATGGAGAGCAACCAAATGTTTCCTCAAACTGTTCGCCATTTTTGCTAGAGCCTTATAAAGATGATATCATGCATCCTTTATTTAAAATTTCAAATGATCCTTTACGTGCATATGAAAGTAAATTATTTATAGAATGGGGTAGAGCCGCTGTAAGATGGTATCAAAAAGGAACAAATGAGAAAATCATTACACAGCTTGTGAATACGAGTCAATTTGACTTTCCTGGATACGAAAACATCCTATTAACATTTAATGAATTAAAACAAATCATCGATGAACCTCAAACATATGCAGATTGGCATATTGCCTTAAGCTCAATCAACGCGATTTACGCAATTACAGATTGTTCTAACGGTAAAATTTATATCGGATCCTCATACAATAAAAATGGTTTACTTGGACGGTGGTCAGATTATGCCACAACAATCCATGGAGGCAATGAAGCATTTAAGCAGTTACTTGCGAAAAATAAAACAGCAAATTTACAATTCCAATATACAGTTTTAAAAATGCTACCAAAAGATATAACAGCATTAGAAGCAATCGAAATTGAAAGTAGCTTTAAACGAAAGTTCCAAACCATCGCTTTCGGCTATAATCGCAATTAACGGGCAAATCAATTGCTTCAAAAAAATAAAGTGAATTATCTGATATTTCCCGAAAAATAATCGTTTTAATATTTGAAATTATTGAACTGTTTTGCTAAAGTTATATAAAATATAAATTGTTGATGTGGCCAAGTAAGTAAGAATAGTGAAACAGAGAATGTAGCAATTGCTGAGAGCTATATCACCGCTTCTTATCTGAACCCTACCACGGAGATGTTATGCAAACATAACCGAGTCGTTTTCGTTACAAAACGTTAGAGGGTTTTAAGGTTTTCTTAAAACTAAATTCAAGGTGGTACCACGTTTAGTCTGCACAAAGACGTCCTTATTTGTAGGACAGCTTTGTGCTTTTTATTTTTTTAGTGGGTAAAGTTGCAGAAATGGAGGAGAGAATATGACAACACAACAAAATGATTTTTCAAAATGGTACATCGAGACAATCCAAAAGGCAGATTTAATGGATTATACACCAGTACGTGGCTGTATCGCATTCAAACCAGACGGCTATGAAATTTGGGAATATATTCAGAAAGAAATGGACCGTCGTTTTAAAGAGACAGGTCATCGTAACGCTTATTTCCCAATGTTAATCCCTGAATCCTTTTTCCAAAAAGAAAAAGATCATATCGAAGGTTTCTCACCTGAGCTTCCTTGGGTAACAGAAGCAGCAGGCGAAAAATTAGAAGAACGTTTAGCACTTCGTCCAACTTCTGAAACGATGATTGGACATCTCTATTCGAATTGGATCAAAAGCTACCGTGATTTGCCGGTCTTAATTAATCAATGGGCAAATGTTTTTCGTTGGGAGAAAAAAACCCTTCCGTTCATTCGGACATCTGAATTTTTGTGGCAAGAGGGCCATACAGCCCATATTGATGAAGAAGACGCACGTCAAGAAACAATGCAAATGTTAACGATCTATAAGGAAGTAGTAGAGGGTTTACTGGCCATTCCTGTCTATGATGGACAAAAAACACCATCAGAACGTTTTGCAGGGGCGGTCGATACATTTTCTATTGAAGCAATGATGAAAAATGGGAAGGCCGTACAAGCTGGTACCTCTCACTATTTAGGGACAAAGTTCGCTGAAGCCTTTGATATTAAATATTTAAACAAAGCTAATCAGCATGAATACGTACACACAACATCTTGGGGCACTTCCACACGTTTAATAGGTTCAGTAATTATGGTTCATGGTGATGAGCAGGGGCTTATTTTACCGCCACGAATCGCACCAACTCAAGTTGTCTTAATTCCTGTAGGTCCATGGAAAAAGAACCCCCAAATTATAGAGAAACTTGATGACATTTTTGCAGCTCTTAAAAAGAACGGAATTCGAGTACGTCTAGATGATTCGGACCAATCACCAGGCTACAAATTTAATGAATGGGAATTAAAAGGTGTACCAATTCGAATTGAATTAGGACCACGTGATTTAGAAAACAACCAGGCATTGTTAAAAGCGCGAGATGAAGATGACAAACAATCCATTGAGCTGAATGACATTGTTGCAGCAATTGAGGCAGAATTAACAACAATGCAAACTCGTTTATTCGATAAAGCACGTAAATTCCGGGATGAAAACGCTCATATAAATATAGATACACTGAAGGATTTACAGCAGCATATTAACACTTCCAAAGAAAATGGGGCTATTTCTGGGTGGATCCTTGCTGGATGGTGCGGAGATGATGCATGCGAGGAAAAAGTAAAAGAAGAGACAAAATATACTTCTCGTAACATTCCGTTTAATCCACCAACTACGAAATCTACTTGTATTTGTTGCGGAAATGAAGCAAAGCATACAGTTTGGTTTGCTCAGGCGTATTAAATAGTTATCAAATTTGCTTTCAAACACAAGTATTCAACTATTGGAAATATGTCCATATTTCCAATCCATTACCTGATAGCTTTTATAACTCTTATTGTTTCGTTCTAACTGTTTCGATTTCGTCTGAACGATAGGCTGTTTTTTTACTTCATTGATGAAGGTGGTCATATCATCGACAAATGTTATTTGCACGTGAATGGCTCGTCATACAACTTCTTGCTATTAGCCAAGAACCATTGTAACTTTCACTATCCTTTTGCTACAGGAAAATTAGTTACAATTGGATGTTTCTACGACGTGTAATCGATTGTCACTATCCTCGTCATAAAGGAGATGTCTCAAAAAAGCTTTTCAGACATCTCTTTTTGTATTTTAGACTAGCTTGAATGGGAATGTTTGTTCTATAATAGATTTAACTTGAATCTAGACATTACTGTTTCCACAACAATTTATGAAAAATCGTTCAATTATTGAACAACTTTGAACGCAAGTTCGAAGGCAATCCCTATTTCCGATTCCCAATGGAATGACTTAAAAATGAAAAAGTATAGCCACTAAGCTTTTAGTACAAATCAATTTTATAGATGGGGACATGGAGAACTTGCTACAAATCGATATTCATTTTATTGATTTCAACAAGGAACGTAGAGCAGTGGTGAACAGAAAATGAAAGCTTATGCTCCTTAGTACTAGGGGCATCTAACTTCAGTAGTGAGGATAGTTGGTTTCGGTTTGGAAACTTTTTAGATTAATGAGGAAACCGTAAAACATGATAGGGTCAGTTAACAAATAAGGAGACTAATACAATGACAAATGATACTTTACAATTATCCCAGAAATGGCGAGAAGAGGGGTTACGTTATGCAAGTGAAATTAATGCCTACGTGCGCAAAGGATTAGAAACTAACTGGGAGGCACTAGGAGAGGAGCCAATTGAAGATTCACGCGGACAATTAGCTTCGCAAGTGTATAAGTTTATTAAACAGGCGAATAGTACAAAGCAACTGGAAACGCTCCGCGAACAGTTTCCAGCTGCTTCTTGGCCATTTCAGGAAACACACAGCCAACTGATGCGAGCCGTTTATCCAATTGCATTTCTCAGAGATGGTGCATTACTTGTTGCAGCGCAAAATGAAGATTTTTCACGCACTGTCTATGTGATGGATAAACAGGAAGCAAACCGTATCGAGCACATACAAGCAGCAAGTTGTTCTGCGGATGGGCGCGACATTGCTTTGATGGATGAGCTAGGAGTTCGGATCGTACGCGAGCCCGATCGAGAGTTGAACGGCACTTTGCTGGCTACATACAAATGGGCGACAATCATCGACCAATTGCACGAAAAATACCCTGATATTGAGACCTTGCAGCCAGAAAGCTATCGAAGCGCAGATGTCATTCCATTCGCTGATGGCACGAAGTTGTTGGTGGTATCGCATGATGGCATTTATTTGATTGAGGAAACAGATGCCCTCTTGTTGCACCCGTCAGTAGAAAATATAAGGGAGTGGGCAGAAGAAGAAGATGACTTCACAGCAAGTTTAGCGATGCCACATGGAGCTGTTTCGCGAAGCAGCAGATGGTTGGCTTATGGAAGTCAAGATAGCGATCATATGTTATTAGATATGGAAAAGTATGTTATGCATTCGTTTGAACCGATGTCGAGTTATCCGCATTACAGCTTGTTCAGTGCCGATAATGAGCATGTTTGGTTCAATGCATGTCATTTTTATAATGGATGTACACTTGGTATTGCACTCCATGATCTTAAACCGGACAATAATGAAGAGCCCCTTTCAATAGATGAAAGTATGCGTGTATATGCCGGTGTTGCAGTGCAAGGGGGCAACATTTTGGGTGACGCATATGGTTATTTACGAATGATTGATTTGGAGGGGAATGAACTTTGGCGTTACTTCGTATCTGGGACAATCAGTGGCATGGCATTAAACTCTGATGAGACCATATTGCTTGTCGGTACATACAATGGAATGCTCCATATACTTGATTTAACTAGTACAGAGCCAAGTCCGTATGAGATTAGCACAAGTTCAATACGTGAATCGTACCGCTGGATCATCTGGGATACTCAGCAACCACTATACTGGTAGGTTTTATTTGCAAATTCTTTAAGGTTTATTTTATCAACATGAATGTATAAAAAAAGCTTTTACATATCAAGACGAAAACTTAACAATTGATTATACTTCTTGTAGCACTCATCCGGAAATGCAGCAGGCAAACTAGAAGTGACATGGCGAAAATAAAACCAAAGGGAATAAAGGCTATAATAAAGGAAAAGAAGTATCTACTTTCATGTCCATAAATGCGGACGTCAAAGTGGATACTTTCTTTTTTTAGTAGAGGTAGTTTTTGAACAGGGGCATAAGAAGTACTAATATGTCCAAGCTTATTTTTAAGATTTGAATTTAATACATTAGATTTTTTTAAAAAAGCATCCTGAATACAAGTACGCGATGGACGAGAAGCTCAGCAAATTATTTGTATTAATGATTAGTGAATAAAACGAATGCAACTATCCCAAAATAAAAATTGACTGGACACTAAATGGTGTCGTATAATTAAGACACCATTTAGTGTCCAATTTAAAAGGGAGAGGAGATTTTGAGCGACAAGACTCAAGACCGTGATGTTTATGCTGCTATTGCTGACCCAACAAGACGTCAATTAATACGCTTGCTGGCAGATGCGGAAGAATTACCTCTTCACGAATTAACGTCGCAATTTCAAATGGGGCGTACAGCAGTTTCTAAGCATTTGGCGATCCTTAAAGATGCCGATCTCGTAATTGCTCGAAGGGTTGGTAGGGAAACGAGATATCGATTGAATGCCAAACCATTGCAAGAAATTCAAGATTGGCTATCGTATTACGAAGTTTTCTGGAAAGAAAGAATGGCAAGATTAAATCTTTTATTGGAGGAAGAAAAATGAAAGCAGATGTATCTTTAGATTATCAATTTACAAGTTCAATCGAGAAAGTTTGGAACGCATTAACAGATTCAGACACTCTTGCAAAATGGATCTGGAAAAATGACTTTAAACCAGTCGTAGGACATAAATTCCAATTCAGAGCTGAGCCAAATGAATGGTGGGATGGAATTGTCAATTGTGAGGTGCTCAAAGTAGAAGAACCTCATACATTATCTTATACTTGGGCAAGTGCCGGAGAAACAACTACTGTGACATGGACGTTGACGGAAGGTTCAGATGGCACTACACATTTACATCTTGATCAAAGCGGATTCAGTGAAGCAACAAAAGCTCGTCAAGGAGCAATCGAAGGAGCAAAATACGCTTGGATTAACAATGGTAATCAGCTCGAAAAAGTGTTAGCAGAACTGTAAACTATTTCTCCATTATGATACTTGCTTTTCTAAAGCAAAAGCAGGTATCAAATAAGAAATGAATAAAATAAACTGTTCTTCAACAATCGGACGCTTTCGGAACATAGAAAGCGTCATTTTTTTAACTTCTTTCAGCCTTTGCTGAAAGAAGTTAAAGCCTCCGGCGGATGTCACGGAATCGGAAAGGAGTACTTTGTACTTGCACAAAGCCGACTCCGGACGCAATTATGCCGAGGCATAATTGATTGGATGTCATAAACATAACAAATGCAGTTGAAGTTATGCTAACATGACAATACTAAATGGAATGGAGAGAATATCCGATGAAAATAAATCAATTAATTGCTAACAATATAAACCGCTTAGATGTCAACTTGTCGGAAGATCAATCTTTAGGAATTGCTGGATTATCGGGCTCTGGTAAAACTACATTTTGCCAAACAATTGGTGAAGAATCTAAGAAGCGTCTAGTTTCTTTATTGCCAAAAGCAGAATATCAGTATTTGTTTCCTAATATTATGGAAACGAATTTCAGTGCCATCAAGATGGAAGAAATGCCTTTAGTCCTTTTTCTCGGGAAATCATCCATTTCTACTAATCCACGGTCGACAGTTGGTACTCATACAGGTGTTTTTAAAGAGATACGTGAAAAATTGGCAGATAAGTTTGATCTTTCTCCAGAGGTTTTTTCCTTTAATAATGCACTGGGTTGGTGTCCTGCTTGTAAAGGGCGTGGTACGACTAAAAATGTCGAATGTAAAAAGTGTAAGGGTAAGCGCTATAATCCGGAAGTTGAGCAATATAAGTTTGAATTATGGAATCAACCACATAGTATTTCCGATATAAACAATTTAAGTATAGAAGCGATTTATTCCCTTTCAGCGGAATTGGCGATTAGCGAGGAAAGACAACGTATTCTTACAAATATTATCCAAATGAATATTGGCTATTTAACGTTAAATCGGGTCATGGGTACCTTGTCTGGAGGAGAATTAACTCGACTGTACTTGGCAGAATTTATGGCAGCTAGTGAAAATACGGTCATTATTATTGATGAAATTTCTGTTGGTCTTGATCATCAAACGCTGTTGAAAATTTTACAGCAAATTAAACAATTGGGCTATAAAAACCAAATTTGGCTTATTGATCATTCTGATACAGTGCTAGATACAGCGGATGGGCAGCTGTTCTTTGGACCTGGCAGTGGGAAATACGGCGGTAAAATTGTCGAAGTTTCACCACGTCCAGAACCAGTCTATTGGGAACGAAATCAGGCAATGCCTACAGACTATTATCAATTTCATGATCTTTACTGTCGTAATATTGAAATGGCTAACATTCAGATTCCCAAAAATAGACTCGTAACCGTTACAGGTGAATCTGGCTGTGGGAAATCAACCCTTGTCAATGAGTGTATCTCTAAGGACTTCCTAAAACGATATCCAAAAGATAAATTAGTCATGGTAGGACAAGACCGTAACCAATCAATTACAAGCCGATCAACGGTTGCAACGTTCCTTGATATTAAAAAGAAAATGACGAAATACAGTGATGATATAGACGATATTTTCCAACGTTCCATTGAGGACATTATTGAGGAGCTTCCACATGAAGACATTGCTCATAAACGCTTAAGTTTATTAATTAAGCTGGGTCTCGGTTATTTAACATTAGAAAGAAAAACACAATCTTTATCGACAGGGGAATTTCAATGTGTTCATTTAGTGTCTGAGCTATTTTCGAACGCAAGAAACCCCCATACGCTATTTATTTTTGACGAGCCTTCAAAAGGTTTATCACAAAATATTTTAAACCAATTTATTGATAGTATTAGGGACATTCTCAAAGACGAATCTGTTTCTATCATGATGATTGAACATAATGCTTATATGATTGAGAGCTCTGATTTTATCGTTGATTTTGGAAAAAGACAGCAGGAGCCTGTTCGACATCTTGATGTTGTCGACCATGATAATTATTTTAGTCAACTTAACCGTACAGATAGTGATGCTTCATTGCATATCTCTTCAACACTTGCTACAAAAAGTGGCATCCATTACTTAGAAGACAATCATATTAGCTATTTTAAAAATGCCGAAAACATTTATAAAGGCGGTATTTTAAAAAGTTTGTCATCAATGGCCCGTTTAATTTATGGTGAGTATGAATCAGCAACAATTGCACCAGTCGTCGCCATTGATCTAGAAAGACACTTATATAGTCAGTATAGTTTTTTATATGAAATCGGTGGATTAATTAACCATATCGTGGCTGCCCATCCGACGAATAAAGATACGAGAAGCTTCGATTTCTTTAGTCAAGAAAACCATTGTCCTAGCTGTTCTGGACGCCTGCAAATTGAAAAATTTGATTTTGATATCGTCATACAAGACAAAACAGTGCCTTTCTGGGATGGCTTATTACACCCAGACGTGATGGAAGTATTAAAATATTATCAATATCCGAAATTACAATTCCTCTTTGATGAGATCAAGAATGAACTGGGTCAAGATATTAGTAAAAGCTACAATGAAATGACAGAGGAAGAAAGACATACGTTCCTCTATGGTTATTGGGAAAAATCATTTTATGATAAAGCTAGTAAGTCCTCAAAAAAATGGGAAGGTTTTAATTTTATCCTTGGGCGTTATATCGTTATTTCGAAATCAATCATTAAAGAACAAATGAAAGAATCAAAAGAGATGATTGCCTGTCCAATTTGTCAAGGAGCGGTGCTAAACCATAAGAAAAAACTAATGTTTGGAGACACTGATATTCGCGAGATAATACATCAACCTATTGAACAGGTCATAAAAACTGTTGGGAACTTACCAGAGCTTGAAAAACTACAAGCAATTGTAGGCGGCGATATGACTCTAACGCAAGATGTCTCCTTACTTCCTAGAGAAACACAAGTATCGTTAAAAATGCTGGAATTAGAGCTAGCAAGCTTTGCTGGTTATGAAATTGTTCTAAATAATGTTTTACCATTTTGGGACAAAATTAAAGACAATATCGAGGCAATCAGCAGCAAAAATTTAATAACAATTTGTGATTTTGCCAACATTGACGAAACGAGAGAAACTATCATAGATAAGTATTTCACTAATGGAAAATACAAAAAACTAACATACGTCTATGAAGCATTTGGCTACAAAAAAATTGTGACGCAAATGAATAAAATTAAAGCAAGTCATAAATGTCCATTCTGTAATGGGAAGAAAGTCATATCAGAAGATAATCTCCATGATGGCGTCTATAAATTATCCGTACCATGTGTTAGTTGCTCTGCAAGTGGTATCAATAATGAAGGTCGAAAAGAAATTATCGATGGTGTAGACGTACAAACATGGTTAACGGGCAAAGTAAGTGACGTTGTGGAAGAAAGCTTACGAACAGAGGCTGTTGCACATATTCCAATTTTTAACCGTATTCGCGAGTTGAATAAACGAGATATGATGGCCATTTACCAATGCCTAGAGCAAAACAATTAGATGAACGAAAGTTACTTCATATAGACTCATTTGCAATAATAAAATTGCAAATGAGTTTTTATGATATGCTGAAGATGAGCTTCTAAAAAGTCATTAGCAATTAGAGGGGAAAGATATGGATGGCAGAATTAATGGATTGGAAAAATAATACTCGAGGACAGAAATTCATCGCTTCTTTTAGTGGAGGAAAGGATAGTGTCTTAGCCTTATATAAAGCAATGCAGGATGGAGAAGCGCTTGGATTAATCGTCATGTTGGAGGAAGAAGGAGAACGATCAAGATCACACGGAATGCCTCCGGAACTTATTCATGCACAAGCGAAATCTATAGGTTTACCTGTTTATACTGCAGCAGCAAGCTGGACAGAATACGAAATGGTATTTATGCGCCTTTTAGAAAAAGCTAAAAATCAAGGGGCTGAAGTGTTAGTAACAGGAGACTTAGATATGCCTGAGCATGGCTGCTGGCATGACAAGGTTACGAAGAATGCTGGATTAAAACTAGGCATGCCTTTATGGGAGATGGATCATCGTGAAGCCGTTGAAGAGTTCATAAACCTAGGATTTGTTACAATCATTGTAACTGTTAATTTATCTTTAGGTATGCGCGAGGAAGATTTAGGGCGGACGTTAACCTATGAATACATAAAGGAGCTTGAAGCTCGGGGTATTGACCCTTGCGGAGAAGGTGGAGAGTTCCATACTACAGTATTAGATGGGCCAATTTTCAAACAACCTATTCCTGTTCGTAAATGTGCGATGATTAGAAATGGAGAATATGCTTTTTTGCCTTTAGAACTAGATCATTAACTAAATCATACAGATTTAAATACAGAGAATAACATGCGCTGGTCCATCTATTTTGAGGTAGGGTCTCATGTTATTTTTTGTATGTAGATTGGTACGAAGAAAGGTATTCGGTATCCTACGTGTCATGGACATATTTACATATATGAAGTAGCATGCGATTTCTCCAGCACTTGTGCATTCTCCAAAGCGACAATCAGCGTCTCTCCAAATGCGACCTGAATTATATACTTTTCTTTTAAAAATATAAAAAGGGTCACCGGAGGATAATGACCCTTTTTAAATATTCGAAGGGAAAGGATAACTTTATATTATCCTAAAAAATCATGGGATAGATGGCGGTATTGGGTATTAATAGAATCCGATGAAGCTAGTGCCGACAATAATCAATAGAATGAATAGTACAACGATTAGCGCAAATGCTGAACCAGTACCATAACCACTACCGCTACCGCAATATTCAGACATAGTTATTACCTCCTTTCTACAATCTATAATATGAATAGTTGTTAAAAGGAACTGCGATATTTATCTACTCCTTGAATATAAATTTTAAAAAAACTTCTCCTATTGTATTTCTGTCAATTTTATCTTGCAGAAATACAATATAAATATCTTTTGCTTCAAAATTTTCCACGTTTTCAATTAAACGCAAAGTACTTCGACAATTACAGCAAATTGAAGTGATAACGACTGTCTTGCGTATTATCACGCAATTTCTAATATTCCGTTCTTTCTACCTTAACGATGCCAAAAAGGGCAACTTAACGTTAATTTAGTTATATTTTTGATTATATTAGTAAATTAACAATAGTTTAACAATTACGCAAATAACACTCACTAATGTTCCATGATGTGATAAGATGGGAATGTACGTTTGATTATTGCTGAAAAGTTAAAATTTAAGGGGGAGAAATGATTGGGTGCAACAAAGTATAGGCAAGTATGGAACTTAGATAGTCTGTTCCAAGGTGGAAGTAAATCATCACAATTACATGAACATATAGGTTATTTAGAACAAGAAATTTCTGAATTTGAAGAAAAAGCAAATTCCTTTAATGTTCCTCAAAAAATAAACGAATCAATTAATATTGCAGTTTTAGTTGAATACATAGGAGATATTCGAACGAATATATCTCAAGCAAATTCTTTTATAACTTGCCTTCTTGCGCAAAGTCCAAAAGATCAGGAGGCTATGATTCTGCAAGGGATCATTACGACAATAAATACTCGTTTTGAATCGGCATTGAAAAAAGTGAAAAATACTTTGGTAAAAATTGATTACCATTTGTGGCAGGGTCTACTGAATACTGATGTTTTAGCAAACTTTAAGTTTATACTGAATGAATGGCGTAAAGATGGTGAGACAACCCTTTCAGATAGAGAACAAAATTTAGTTTCAGACCTCATGGTAGATGGCTATCATGCTTGGGGGCAATTTTATAATTCTTTTATAAATAATTTTACGATTAAAGTTCAAATAAATGGAGAACAAAAAAATTTATCCGTCGGTCAAGCTATCAACTTACGTTCACATCCTAATGAAGACGTTCGTAAAGAATCCCATTATGCCTTAGAAGATACGTGGAAAGACAATGCGGAACTATTTGCGAAAATATTAAATCATATTGCAGGCTTTCGATTACAAGTTTACAAGAAGTGTGGCTTTGATAATGTAATACAAGATTCTTTAATTAAAAATCGTATGAAGGAGGAGACACTTCATGCGATGTGGTCTGTCGTTAATAAATTTAAAAAACCCTTCACTGACTACCTAAATCAAAAAGCAAAAATAAATGGCTATAAAAAGATGCAATCATTTAACTTTTGGGCACCTATGACAACAGAAAAACAACAATTTGAATACGAAGATGCTGTTAATTTTATTTTGGAGCATTTTAGTGCATTCGGGACAGAATTAGAAAGTTTCTCTAAAAAGGCATTTAGTGAAGGCTGGATAGAAGCTGAAGATCGTGCAAATAAGTCTGCTGTAGCATTTTGTTCAGGCTTTCCACTTTCGAAAGAATCAAGAATTTTCATGACATTTGGCGGTACAATTACAAATGTTTTAACACTTGCTCATGAATTAGGACATGCCTTCCATAACGATGCAATGAAATCTATTAATGGCGTGAATAAACAATATCCAATGTGCATTGCTGAAACTGCTTCAACGTTTTCAGAGATGATTATATTAGATGCGGCAATGCAAAAAGCTACATCTACTAATGAAAAATTATTTTTGCTTGATGAGAAATTAAAGCGTAGTGTCATGAATTTCATGAATATTCATTCTCGGTTTTTATTTGAAAAGAAATTTTATGAAGAACGTAAAGCAGGCATTGTTTCATTATCACGCTTAAACGAAATAATGCAAGAAGCAATAGATGAAGGCTATGATGGTTCTCTCGATAATCCTTCACTGCATTCATGGATATGGACACCACATTATTATATGACACAATCTCCTTTTTATAATTTCCCTTATTCATTTGGATATTTGTTTGCATTGAGCTTATTTGCAAAGGCAAAGGAAAAAGGTAAAGAATTTGAAAGCTGTTATTTAGATTTGCTTCGTGATTCAGGAAGTATGTGCACAGAGGATTTAGTGATGAAACATTTAGGTGAAGATATCACGTCGGAAGCTTTTTGGAAAAAAGGAATAGAATTATGCATGAATGATGTGGATGAATTTATCAAATTAAGTAGTAGTGTATAAACTAACCATTTGTAAATGGAGTTTCCGGCTGGACTTACTGAATATGGTGAAAATATTAACCAAGCAAATAGCGGATAACTTCGAAGTAGAAGATGTACATATAATCATTATTTATTCATATTTTATTAATGTGAGTTACCGTTTGTGATTTCGCTATTTCGATAAAACGAAAGCCAATTTCCTGTACGTTAAAAAGTTGGCTTAGTTTGTGCAATTTAAAAAAGATTGCTTTTGCTCCTCTATATTAAACTAAATCCCTCGTAGCCATTAGGCTTAATGTATTCTCCTGTGGAAGCATTAAAGCCCATTTCTTTCATTTTTGTTTGGTCACTGTTCCAACCTATTACGAATAGAATAGTAACATCTCTCTCTACTTTTCTAAGCATAAAATTATTCCCTTTAGCCCACTTTCTGCCTGGATAAATACCCCTGATTGTAGCAATTCAGGTGAATCATATTTAATATCTTTCATTTGTATAAACTCTTTTTTAGGGTAAGGAGAAGTACCATCCCTCGTTACATCATTTGTATAATCTATTTTTCCGTCATGAATGGTTACTAAAAAAGTTTTCTTTTGCCGTTACCCCCAATTAATTTCCAGTCTTATCTAAATCAATATTTATTGCATCTATTAATTGAGCATTTTTATTCTATTTTAATGCTGGTGGATTTGCTAATTCAATCGCTTGTTTTATTAATAATTATTGCTGTTCATCGACTTCAAATGTATCTTTAGTTAATCAAAGGCAATTCTTTTCATTTTCTCAAGCCTTTTTTAGGTGTGTTGGTTCCAAACCTTAATCAAATATTCTGCGTCGTTAGTCAAAACATTTGTCGAACATTTCTAAATGGCAAAAGGGATATATTGGATTTTGTAGAATACTATTAAACAACCTAAAATTTTTAATCAGGAGTGAGGGAATTGGAAGGTACTCAAGTGCAAAAGTCGTTGTTCAGTAAAATAGGCTATCTCTATTTACCAACTAATAATATCGATGAAACAATTGAATGGTACCAAAAAAAGCTTGGATTTAAGCTTAAAACGCCAAAATTTCAAGATGATATTGGGTTTGTAGCGGTATTAACACCGCCAGAAGGCTATGTTGTATTACTCCTTGTAGAAACAAAGGATCTTACAACAGCAGATTTTTTACGGGATGGTCGCCTGTATCAAACTTTTACGTTGAATTGTCCAGACCTGGAATATACACATACCGCATTAAAGAATAGTGGTGTAGAAGTTAGTGAAATTATTTGGCGTGGAGAAAATGCTAAATACTTTGTTTTTACTGACCCATCAGGTAATCATATTGAGGCTGCTTGGTCTGTTTGGGATTAAGTAATAAAAGTTGGTGCTAGCTATAGGAGCAGATTAGTGAAACAAGAATATATAAAAATAGTCAATTGTAAAAAATGCAGGAGGTAAGGTAATGGCTTTAAGAAAATATTTAAGTATTATTTCATTGTTATTATTTACTTTGTTCATTATTTTCGCCTATATTACACCAATTGAAGTGAACGGAACCTCAGAAATTGGAGACATTGTAGTTATTTCTTTAATAATAGCTTCATTTCTAACTGCATTTTTTAGCCAAAAGGGGAAGTTAAGAATTTTTGCGTTAATTGTTTCCGCGATTCCAGTGCTTTTTCTACTAGGATTGATAGTACTACCGATATTTTATTTATTAGAGCAATAAGCGGGTACGTTCTTTGTAAGAAGATGGTGAAGTTATTTATATTTAATTCACGAATATCTAAACAAAAAGACAGCGTTCATTAGGTGAAAGTATTATTGCGTTATTTGTTTCTTGGTTTTTTGCAGAAAATTGATAAATTAAGTGGTGATAAAGTGGACAATGCAAATGAAAATAAGCGAATTCTTTATGCGGTTTTCGAGAATGAAATTCAATTGCCTATCTTAGATATTACTCATCCCCTTTTCAACGCAAGTATTGATGAACAGGCGTATCATTTGAGCTGTCTTAAGTCAGCCAGGAGCATTGAATCATTAAAAAAGATGCCTGGCTTTATCCGCAACATCTTTGTGAAAATGTCGAATGTTGACAATTCTTATCTTAGTGGCATGCGTACTTTGCTGTACAAACTTGGCCCCGATTTAACTAGAGGGATAAAATTAGGTTTCCGGGATAAGTGGGCAGTGAAGCAAACTTCTTTTATGGGACTCCGGATCAGGCTGAGGGATCTTTGTCGGTGCCAGTCGGAAATTTTGCTACCCCAGCTTAAGCAATTTCCTGAACGGAACCTTTGTTTTTTTAATATCGCTGGAGGGGCCGCTACCGACAGTATCAACACCCTAATTCTCATTCAAGAATCGGACCCAGAATTACTTAAGGAACGCAAGATTGAAATCAATATTTTAGATATCGATACTTATGGCCCCAATTTTGCCAAGCGATGCATCGATGCTTTGAAGCAGCCAGGGGAACGCCTTCATGACCTGGACATTGCCCTCAATATTATTCATTATGACTGGAGTCAACCAGAGGCATTATTAAAGATGAGTTTAGAACGTTCCAACTGGATTCAACTCTGTTCATCGGAGGGTGGTCTATTTGAGTACGGTTCGGATGCAGCCATCATTGAAAATCTAAACCATTTCTATACTAACTCCCCGGCGGACGCTCGGATCACGGGTTCATTAATTTTCGACCGGGCGCATGTAAATCCGGGATACCTGGGTTTTACAGAATTTATTGGCGTGCAAATCCAATATCTTGGGCTAGAGGGATTGCAGCGGATTTTAACCAAAACCTCGTGGGTTTTGGAAAAATCCCATGAAATTGATACGATCTATACGTTGTTTTCATTAAAGAAAGCTGACATATGAAGTAAAACAGGCCAAGGTTAAGAACCTGGCCTTATTGTGTTAGCCATTACTAATAGGTTTTTATTATATTCAGAAAATAAAATTGACGCGAACATTAGAGCATGATATGTTTAATACTAATTTCATAGCAACCATTACAAGTTTGAGTGAAATAAGCTTTCATTCAATTAAAAGGAAAATGGGTGTAAATCCCATGCTGTCCCGCAGCTGTAAATGAGGAGTTTTGTTTCGATAACCACTGAGAAATTACTTGGGAAGGTGAAGCAACATTATGATTCATGAGCCAGAATGCCTGCTTGTAAAGAGATTCATTGATGATCTACGAAAGATAGGGAGATGGATAGAGGCTTACTTATAGTAAGTTGTTCTGTCCTTATTCTTTTGGAATAAGGTTTTTTTATGCCTTCTTTCAATCTAGATTCATTTAGTGAACCACAAACAAAGAAGGAGACAGAAAATGAGATTGACAAAGTATTTACTTCCTTTCACGCTTATTTTGATGTTCAGTTTACTCACTGGCTGTACAAGCAATGAAAAGGGAGAGACAGCATCGAAAAAACAGACAGACGAAAAAATGATAACGATTGGGTGGCCATTAGATGTAGGTCCATTAAATCCCCATACATATTTACCAAATCAAATGACAGCACAAGCAATGGTCTATGAATCATTGGTTGACTATAATGATGATGGAACAATTACGCCGAAACTAGCAGAAAGTTGGGACATCTCAAAGGATAAAACCTCTTATGTATTCCATTTGAGAAAAGATGTCAAGTATTCAGATGGAACAGCTTTTAATGCAGATAATGTAATACGCAACTTTGATGCCGTTTTAGCAAATCGTGAATTGCATTCGTGGATGGGTATGGTTAACCATATTAAAGAGGTTGTGAAAGTAGACGATTATACAATTCGATTGCAATTAGATGAACCGTATTATCCTGTTTTAAACGAACTTGCCTTTGTAAGACCTTTCCGTTTTTTAGGGGATAATGGATTCCCAGAAGGTGATGCGACCCAAGATGCAATGAAAGCGCCAATTGGGACAGGCCCATGGGTTTTAACAGATTACAAAAAGGATGAATACGCTCTATTCAGTCGCAACGACAACTACTGGGGAGAAAAACCTCTTGTAGAACAAATAAAAGTAAAAATCATCCCTGATTCAGAATCGATTTCATTGGCCTTTGAAAACGAAGAATTAGATTTAATATATGGTCGAGGCATTATTAGTTTAGATAACTATACGTATTTAAAAGATAGTGGAAAATATAAAACCGCTACGTCTGAACCTTTGTCTACAAAAGCGCTACTGTTCAATACACAGTCTGGCCCGTTAGCAGAATTGAAGGTTCGCCAAGCGATTCAATATGCAATCAATAAGGAACAAATGGTTGATAGTATTACACATGGTACAGAAAAGGTTGCCAATACACTATTTTGGGATGCTATTCCCTATGCCAATATTGATTTAGCGCCCATTTTATATAATCCCAAAAAAGCGCAACAATTGTTAGAGGAAGCGGGATGGAAGCTACAGAAGGGTGAAAAAATTCGCTCTAAAAACGGACAGCCATTAACATTAGATTTAATCTACATTGCTACAGATGCAATTCAAAAGCCAATGGCGGAACTAATGCAAGGTGAACTAGCAAAAATAGGGGTACAGTTGAATTTAGAAGGCGCAGATGTGATGGTAGGTCTGCAAAAATTAATGGATAATCAGGTTGATATTAATTTCTGGCGTACAAATGGACCACCAACAGATCCACATAGCTTTGTTAATGAATCAGCTACACCAAACGCTAATGGTGTCTATGAAGCGAAATTAGGCTTACCAACTGCCAAAGAAATCGATACTAAAATTCATCAATTATTAGTAGGTACAGATGAAAAAGAGCGCGTGCAACTTTATACGGATATTTTAACAATGTTCCATGACCAATCACTATTCTTTCCTATATCTTACGAAACAAATAGCGTGATTTATCAGCCATATATGAAAGATTTTGCGCCACGAGCATCTGAATATGATATTCCCTATGCACAAATGGAAAAAGAAAAATAACTGTAAAAGAGAGAGTATGTCAATCAAAGACAGCTCTCTCTTTATCATAGGATTGATTGGGAAGTGACAGCATGTATGAATCAACATGGATGTTTTGTTTAAAAAGAATTTTGACATTGCCTTTTGTATTATTGGGCGTATCCATCCTGACTTTTGTATTTATTCGTTTCGTTCCAGTAGAGCCTGCGGAGGTCATTCTTAGATTGGCAAGGGTTGCGCCAACAGCGGAAGCCATTCAAGCATTGCGAGAAGAACTTGGAACAGACAAACCTTTTCTTATTCAATATTTGCTATGGTTAAAAGGCGTTTTGCATTTAAATTTTGGGACATCTTTTGTTAGTAAATTACCAGTAGCACATGAGCTATTCGCAAAATTACCAGCAACCATCGAATTAGCTGTTGCTGCATTTGTGTTGATTTTAGGAATAAGTATGCCATTAGGGATCATAAGTGCCTTGTATAAGCATTCCATCATCGATAAAATCATTAGACTATTGACGATCATGAGTGTTTCGATTCCAACATTTTGGTTAGGTTTTTTACTACTATATGTATTTAGTTTGAAATTAGGGATTTTCCCGACAAATGGAAAGGGCACACTAGCTCATCTAGCTTTACCCGCACTCGCACTAGCTTTACCAACAATTGGATTATTCGTTCAATTGATCCGAACAACTATCATTGAAGAATTACAACAACATTATGTTCAGTATGCACAGCTAAGGGGATTAAAAAACTCAGTGATTCTCGTACGTCATGTTTTAAGAAATGCTGTTATTCCGTTGACTACTGTGTTAGGTATGACACTTGGTAATTTACTAGGTGGTGCAGTAATTGTGGAGCAGGTTTTTAGTTGGCCTGGACTCGGAAGGTATTTAATAGAATCCATTATTAACAGGGATTACCCGGTTGTACAATGCTATGTATTGATTATTGCTGTCATCTATGTGCTTGCAAATTTATGCACAGATGTATTGCATCGTCTATTGGATCCTCATCTGATGATGAAGGACAGGAGAGATTGAAGTGAGTCTATTACATAAAGAACGTGCAAATGTTAAAAGATTATTTAGTCTAAGGATACTGCTGGTCATTGGCTTGTTGGGACTGTTTGCGCCCATTTTAATGCCCCATGACCCTTTAACGGTCGATATATCAAAGAAATTTTTAGGTCCAACATGGGACTATCCATTAGGTACAGATCATCTAGGAAGATGTGTTTTCTCACGATTGCTTTTAGGTATTCGCTATTCTTTAGGATCTGCGCTTGTTATTCAAATAGTAGCCATCGTTTTAGCAATCTTACTAGGCGCTTTTGTTGCGCTAAAAAGAGGGACGATAGATTATGTATTTATTCGAATATGTGATATTTTATTAGCTTTTCCTACACTTGTCCTTGCATTTGGACTTTTAGGTTTATTAGGGCCTAGCTTAAAAAATGTGTTCATCGCACTTGTTTTTACGCAATTTATTTATTATTCAAGACTGATAAGAAGTTTGTTTATTGGGATGAATGAAAAAGGTTTTATTCAAGCAGCAAAAATCAGTGGTACTTCAGGAATCAAATTAATCAAACGCCATTATATCCCCAATTTACTGCCACCTATCGTAACAATTGTCGTATTAGATATAGGAAAGATTATTTTAGAAATCGCAGGTTTTTCTTTTATTGG
This sequence comes from Lysinibacillus sp. CNPSo 3705, assembly GCF_028674935.1. NCBI lineage: Bacteria > Bacillati > Bacillota > Bacilli > Caryophanales > Bacillaceae > Lysinibacillus > Lysinibacillus sp. CNPSo 3705. The sequence continues at coordinate 22,016 of NZ_JAQZSD010000053.1, forward strand.
GCTTGGCGTGCAGGCCCCCATCCCTGAATGGGGAATGATGGTGAGTGAAGGAAAACAATATATCCGTCAACATCCTGAATTAATGCTTTATCCTGGACTTGCTATCGTCTTTGTTGTGCTATTATTGCATTATTTGGCAAGTAGTTTCAAGAAGCTTGACCAATAAAGGGGGATTTATGGAGAAAGTTTTAGAAGTGCAAGACTTAACGGTAAAAATCGGTGAGAAAAATATAATAAGCTCTATTAATTTGACAGCCTATAAAGGGCGTGTCTTAGGGATTATAGGGGAAAGTGGTAGTGGAAAGACGATGCTTTGCCACGCCATCATGCAATCATTACCGGCTTCGGCGCAAATTACGCAAGGCCAAATTATCTACCAACAAGAAAATTTATTGAATGTATCCGCTACTAAATTGCGAACGTATCGTGGAAGGCATCTGTCGATGATTATGCAAAATCCGTCTGCCGCTTTTGATCGTATTCAAACAATCGAAAGCCATTTTCGAGAATCATTAAAAGCTCACTTTGTAATGACTAAAAAAGAAATGAGACAGATTGCCCTTGATGCTATGGATAAAGTCAATTTACCTAATCCAGAACAGCTTTTGCACTATTATCCTTTCCAATTAAGTGGCGGAATGCTACAACGAATGATGATTGCTTTGTCATTGGCGATACAAGCTTCTGTCTATATAGCAGATGAGCCAACGACAGCCCTTGACACAGTCAATCAAAAACAAGTATTAACACTATTTCATCGTATTCGCTCGGAGACGGAAGCCGCTATTATTCTTGTAACGCACGATATTGGTGTTATTGCTGAACTAGCTGACGATGTGGCCGTGATGTATCAAGGAGAAATAATTGAGCACACGAATGTCTATAATTTTTTTGATGCACCTCAGCATCCCTATACTAAAAAACTTTTACAATCGAGAATTCTGTTTTAGAGGTGAACAATATGACGCTGCTAGAAGTGAACAATATAGAGATGCAGTATGGTCGCAAACCATTCATGTTCAAACGAGGACGGAAAGCCCCTGTATTACAAGAGGTGACATTTTCGCTTCAGGAGGGTGAATGTTTAGGAATCGTCGGTCAAAGTGGTTCAGGCAAAAGTACATTAGGCCGCATTATTTTAGGAATTGAAGAACCAACAAAAGGGGAGGTTCTATTTCAAGGTATTAATCTTCACGAAGCACCAAGTAAACACAAAAAATTAATACGTAGAGATTTACAGGCAGTCTTTCAAAATAGCTATCATTCATTTAATCCGAAGCAGACGATTTTTGAGATAATAGAAGAACCTTTCCTTAATTTCGAACGTTTCAGTAAAACAGATAGACAACATAAAGTAAAGGAATTACTAGATTGCGTGGAGTTAGAAAGTACAATTGCTCAAAACTATCCTTCACAACTTAGTGGCGGGCAGCAGCAACGTGTCAACATCGCAAGAGCTCTTGCTTTAAATCCAAAATTGATTGTCTTGGATGAAGCCATTAGTAGTCTTGATATGATCTTACAGAAGCATATTATACAATTACTTCAAACACTTCAAAAAGACAGGCAACTTGCTTATATTTTCATCTCTCATGACTTACAAGCAACACGTTTTATGTCAGACCGAGTCCTCGTGATGCAGCACGGCCAGCTAATTGAGGAGATTGGGAAAGATGGAGCATACAAGCATCCCGCATCTCTAGAACTATACAATGCTATTTTGCCATCGCATCCCCGAGAACGAACTATCAAAAATACGTAAACTGTTACGGTAGCAACTATTCGCATACTTGCCGCTATTTTGGGGTCAAGTAATGCCTTATAATTTTATGATAATCTTAGCCATCATCGTATTTATCTTAATGCAAACTTTTTAAGTCAGTACAATTGTACTGGCTTTTTTTACACGTATAGTGCTTGGACGTGTGGGGGAGTGTGAATGATAGTGCCTGCAAATAAAAGAACGAAAAAAAGGCATTTCATCCATAGACGAAACACCTTTACTTGAAGTTATTGAGCTAATCGTTGGAGGAAGGTATCTAATTGTACAAGCGTGACATTGTCTTCCACGCCGTACATATTGTTCCCTTTACCAATCGTAATTTTATTGGAAGAAAGAATGGCTACATAATTGTAAGCCCAGTGCGAACTTGGAACATCAACAAATTGTAATGCTGTTCCTTGTTGTTTTAAATGGAATGCTTCCACTAAAACTTTCGATAATTGACCACGTGTTATCGGAGAACCTGCATTGAATTTTCCATTTACATCACCTGTAAAAACGCCGAGTTTTTTTAGTGCTTCCGCAGCACCTGCATATTTAGACGATGGGCTTACATCTGGAAAACTTGACTTGGTATTACTAGTATCTAAATGTAATTGATTTGCTAGTTTAAGCGCTACTTCTCCACGCGATGCATATACGCCAAAGTCAACTTCAGTACCTTTTACTTCTCCCAAATCATTTTCAGTGAAGTTTGCAATGCGTTTTGCCCCTACGTAACGAGATCCCCAGTAATAAGGATCATTAATTTTATCGATTTTTACCCCAGAGCTTGTAGTAGCTGAAATAAAATTGTTGTCACCTATGTATATGCCAACATGGGAAACACCGCTTCCCGAAGTATTAAAAAATACAAGATCCCCAGTCTTCAACTGATTTTTAGCAATCGAAGTCCCTTGCTGATATTGAGCTGTAGATGTACGTTGTAGTGAAATCCCTAACTTAGAAAAAACAATTTGTGTATATGCTGAACAGTCAACACCTGTCTTGATATCTGTTCCTCCATATTGATAAGGAACGCCTATATATGCTTTTGCTGTACTTGTTAAATCTGCTAACGTTGCCGCTTTTGCATCATGCACACCCACACCTGTGAAGAACATAAATGATGCGAAAATCGGTAATAACCATCTTTTCTTCAATTAAACCTACTCCTTTCAAAAAGCTTTCGCAATTGAATAAAGTAAGAATAGCATGAAACAGGCATGAGTTATTTTTCATTAATATTACCGATTCCCCTTAAACAGTAAAATTGAAACCTTAATTTTAACTGTGTAAAACTTCTGCAACAATCATGGGCAATTTTACTAAAAAAAGTTAGAATAATTGGATGAAAAGGGGTTAAAATGTTTATTTGGATTTTTAATCCAACTTAAAAACCGTTATTTATTTAGAAATATTATGCTAAAAATGAAAAACTGTATTGTTGCTAATAAAATAGAAAAATAACCTCTGTGCCTAGAACAACCTTACCCGGTGGCAATTCTTTCGGGGGAGCAGGAAATAAAATAATAAAGGAAAGAAGATGGGTAATTAATAATATTAAATCAGGAATTAAAATTATTGATTTTATGTATTATAAAAATTAATTTTATTGTTCGCATTTTTAATTATTTGTTATATAATCAAATCAACTTAAAGGAAAGGACTTCATTATGGCTTATAAAGTAATCACAAATTGTCCTGTCTGCAGTAAAACGTTGAAAATTACAAAGTTACAGTGCTCTCATTGTCACACGACGATTGAAAATGAGTTTGAATTATCTAAGCTGGCATCCTTATCAAAAGATCAGCTTCATTTTGTAGAAGTATTTTTAACATGCAGAGGGAATATCAAAGAAGTTGAAAAGGAACTAGGAATTTCATATCCAACAGTCCGAGGGAAGCTAACAGACATCATTTCATCCCTTGGATATGAGCAGAAGAAGAAAAATGAAGTAGACGAGAAAAAAGTTGTCACGATGTTGGAAAATGGCGAGATCACACCAGAAGAAGCCATCAAACTTTTAAAAGAAGAATAAGGAGGAATTTACTATGAAAGAGGAAATCTCAAGAGTGTTAACAATGGTCCAAGAAGGTAAGATTGATGCAGAGAAGGCATCGGAACTGATTCAAGTATTAAAAGCGAAAGCAGAAACGGATGACAACCTTTTAGAAAAACCGACAAAATACTTAGATAAAACTTTAAAAATTCGTGTTGTATCAGCCGAAAATGATAATGTCACTGTCAATTTACCTTTAAAGCTTGTCAAGGTTGTATTAATGGCTGGGCACAGTATCGCAGCGAGTATTCCTCAATCGGAAAAATACGTTAAAGATATAGACATAAACCTTATTATCGAAGCAATCGAAAATGAATTAGATGGCCAAATTGTTGATATTAAATCGGCTAACGGGGACACCGTTTCGGTCATTATTGAATAGTGATTTGCTTATGATGTATGTAAAAGTGAAAGCAAAAGACGTTCGGTTCACCATCCCGGTTCCATATGCTTTTTTAAACTTTGTTATTGCAATTTTGTCTTCAAAATTTGTTCAGCAAAAAGCAAACAAATGGACAAAAGAGCACTTCGAAAGAAAAAAGCTGGACTATACATTTCCGCTAATTGACAAAGAAGCGCTAAAACCTATTGTCAAGGAACTGAAAAGTTATAAAGGAATCGTACTAGTCGATGTCAAAGCGAAAGACGGTACTGAGGTTAAGGTTAAACTATAATTGATACTAGAATACAACGCCAGGAAAAAGCCTAATTATCTCACTTACATTACAAGATAATTGCCTAAGATTTACTTTATTATAATTTGAATTGGATATAAGAAATAAAAGAAAAGGATTCTTTTGATGACATTCGGTGCACCTAGGGTATGTATCGAAAGAATCTTTTTTTTTTGTATAATGGATGATGTTTTTTCATTTAATGATTTGAGAAAACCCTATAAAAGTGAGTACCTAATCTTTTTGTTTTATATTAATTATCTTCACTATTCTATTATTTTAAATTCCAAATGTGACTCCTGAACATTGTAAGGACCAAACGAAAGATATTGTGCAGCATGGGGCGGAAACTTGGAGGTAAATGAATCTACATGAAAAGCCCTATAACGAAGTATAAGGCTTTTATGATTTTAACATTAATATATTAAAGAATTTGTGTTAATTCTGAGTTCACAAACCGTTGGGCAGCAATGATTACACCTGCAGCTGTTCGTCCATAAACGCTATATATTCCGCCATTTTGATTTGGGACAATTTCAACTTCATATTGAGCTGCGACTACACCTGGAGTTACAAAAGTAGAACCATTAGCAATTGCGGCAAAAGGAGTTGTTGACAATAATTGTCTTGAACCGTCTAGTCTAAAAACTCTTACTACTCCAGTTAGTAAACCTCCAGTTAGATTGAGAACTTTGATACGTACGCTAGCGGCATTAGCTGGTTGATTTCCTGTGTTTTCAATTGGGCCAGTTGTTAAAGGCATGTAATATTCACCTCCTCATAACTAAAGATGAATAATCTGCAGATTATATTTTCATAGTATGTAGTATTCGCTTACACTCTCTAGTCTAATTAATCAATATCTACAAATAAAAGAAAAATATGGATCGTTAAGTGGGAAAAATATCAAAAGAAAATCTATAAACAAATGTGATCCTATATATATCAAGACATAATTTTGTAATAGAAACACCTAATAAGGTAAGAGCAATATTAGGTAAGTGAACAAAATGAGGAAAGAAACTATAAAAAGGAGTCACTTGATCAGAGTGACCCAAAGCCTCTAATTGGGATGTGCAGAGCTAAACTAATTTATATAACACTATTATTAATATGCTGAAATAGCAGACTTTGTATAGTTGATGGCCTTGGAAATCGAATTAAAAATAACTTATAACAGCGAGGTCGTTACAGTTTCAAGATAGTGTGTGAGAAATACTCATGACTATTTTTATCTTTATTAAAATTGAAACATATTGTTCCTTAAGAAAGGAGAATAGAATTGGAGAATTTAGAGGGGATAAGTCACAAGTATACAGTTTTTAAAAACGAAGATTTGAGGAAATTACCATTAAGGATACAAACTCAAATTCAACTTGCTGGAGATATGATTGTTCATAACCGTGTAGGAGAAGGAAAACCGGAAAATATTTATGTTGTTATTAATATAGATGAATCTTATGCAGATGAAGTAATTGAAAGCTACATGGTCATTGGGGTTAATAAACAATATGAAGGAAAAAATATAAAAGGGTCACCGAGGGAAGGTGACCCAGAATGAGGGAGGTAATGACGGTCAACTAGCGCCACAACCAATTAAGTGCGTGCGATACACTCAACTTTAATTTGTGCAAATTGAGGTTACCTATACATTAAAAAAAGTTGCGGCTTCGTCAACCGAATAAAATGTGTATAAAGGTTAAATTATGTATTGGCGGGATAGCGCAGTGCAATAACAACTTTGGGCGATGCAATGCAACAGGCTGCTATCCCAAATTAAGATATTTCATTTAAATTGGAAACATTACGAAAAAAAACAAACCACTATTTAGGGGATTTATAACAATACCCATCTATTTAAATGAAATTTTGAGGTACACATTTTCTAGATCGAAGTCTATCCTATAGGGTACTTTTGAGTAAAGTAACTATAAAAGGGTCACCAGGTAAAAGGATATTTAAATAACAATAATATAATAAAAAACAATACAAATTTATCGCAAAACGATAAAAAATATGTTAAATTTATAATATTATTAAATAAGTGAGGTGCTTAATATGAATGTTAAACGAGGTTCAACAATTTTCTTAAAGGTAATTATTTTTCTGGCTGGAGTTGCAGTTCTTGCTTTATGTATATTTTTAGTACCCAATATGGCTAATTTCGCATCAAGATTGTATCCACATTTTTCCCTAATGAAATATCTCATTTTCATCGTGATGTATGGATCGGCTGTGGCTTTTTACTTTGCTCTCTATCAGGCTTTTAACCTTTTACGGTACATTGACTGGAACACAGCGTTCTCGGAATTATCTGTAAAGGCGTTAAAGAATATAAAGTGCTGTGCGATTATAATCAGTGGTTTGTATATATTAGGTTTGCCACTCTTCCATTTTATAGCAAAGGAAGTTGACCCTCCTATTGGAATAATGGGACTCATCATCATTTTTGCTTCGTTAATTATCGCCGTTTTTGCTGCTATCCTCCAACGACTTCTACAAGAAGCGATTAATATAAAATCAGAAAACGATTTGACGGTCTAAGGTGGATGATATGGCAATTATTATTAATATTGATGTGATGTTAGCAAAACGAAAAATGCGCGTAACGGAGCTTTCGGAAAGGGTTGGAATTACTATGGCGAATCTTTCTATTCTGAAAAATGGGAAAGCAAAAGCGGTTCGTTTTTCAACATTAGAAGCGATATGTAAGACTTTGGACTGTCAGCCAGGTGATATTTTGGAGTACAAATGTGATGAAGACACTCAATAAAAACAGACAAAAAATTTATTTAACCTCTTTGGGTCTTATCCTTAAGAGGTTTTTTTGCATTTCTAGAAATCATCTAATAAATTGATAAATAAAGGTAGTATCCTAAATTCTAGAAACATAATAGAAGAAAGGGTAAGGTCCAACGGTGTAGATAGGGACCTTTTTGATGAACTTATGTCTAAGGATTTTGGTGAAAAAATGAATCATCTTTTTAAGGTTTTAAATGAAAGAAATGTTATGAATATAGCATTGGTTTTTTATGTATTTAAAAATATTCCTTTGTTGACGTTTGGTAGGGTACGTCGTCGTCATAAATATAACAGAGATCCATAGTGCATCAAATAGTGGATAAAAAAAGCTAATGATTTCCATTAGTTTTAGCGAAGCAAACCTAGCTGTTTTGAACTGACGGTGCAGTTTAGTTGAAGAAAAGAGTATTTTTAGGTGCATAGTGAAGTTAATTTTAACATAGAAATTGTTTTCAAAATAGTTGATTTGATGGTTTTATTTCAACAAGAGGTAAGTAAACAAAATAGTTAAGATAGCTTCATATTTTAAGTAAATAATTTAAGAAAAACTTAAGATTCATCCTACCTTTTTCTTAATTAGTTTTACTTATAATCTTTTAAGTAAAGAAGAATAAGGGAGAAGTTAAGAATGAAAAAGTGGGGCTTTTTATTAATTTTTTCAATATGTTTGGGTGTGACAGCCTTTAAGATAGTACCGTTTTTTCAAGAGGAAAAAGGTGTAATAGGAAATGCCTATAATGAGAATGGTGTAGTGGAGGGTAAGTTTTCTTCTGGAAATATAACAAAAGTAGAAATTCCAGTAGAACAAATTTTTCAAGGAAATTTACTTTTGGTCAACAGTAAGTACCCAGTTCACAATGAAAGTATAAAATCAGATGTAATCAATTTAAATGCTCGCAAAGAATTGGTAAAAGGATATAGATTGTTTAATAGCGAAACATATTTATCAGAAGATATAGCAAGGAAATTTTCGGATATGGTTCTTGATGCGGAAGAAGATGAAATTTCTAGTTTTTTAATTACGAGTGGTTTTCGAGGATTTAAAGAGCAATCTAAACTTTATAAAGAAATGGGTTCCATTCGTGCCTTGCCAGCAGGCTACAGCGAACACAATTTAGGTTTATCGCTTGATGTGGGAAGTACCCAAGGGAAGATGGAGGTAGCACCTGAGGGAGAGTGGATTGCAGAGAACGCTTGG
>NZ_JAQZSD010000054.1:0-30335 GCF_028674935.1 Lysinibacillus sp. CNPSo 3705
TTATTAATCCGATACAAATCAACAAAGAATAACTTAAAAATAAAATATCAATATAACAATAAGGAATATTATCAAGATTTAATTGAATAACAATAAATAACACTTTCTTTTTTGAGAACCTGTCACATTTTTGTGGAGTTTATAGGAAGAAAAAATAGCTGATTATTGAATACTATATTGAGAAGCTTTGGATTACTATTCATGCTATTCATGCGTCGGAAGCGGCCAGTTTGAGGGCTATATCTGATAGAGGACGTTTAGCTTTAGAATAGGATTGTTTGAAAAATTATCTTCAACTTTTATTTAAAACTCCATTTTGAAAAAAGATTGATCAAAATGGAGTTAATCTTTCTAACTAAGTATGAGTTTTTTATAAAAATTTTGATCATTTATGTTAAATATGGCTCCACTAGACCCTTGAATGTGCCTACTTCTATTTCATTCCTCTTTCCTAAATCGTATAAATCTTTGGCTGTCTTCTTTGAAAGTCGTTCTTCTATACGATTCAATTCAAGCTGGTTGTTGATACCCAATTTATTTTCTAGCATCATTATTCTCCCTTTAAAAAAGTTGACTTTCAGCCTCTTGCTTTAGCAAATTTCTTCTATCTTCAATCAATCTCGCACATTCATCAAGTCCTTCAACAGTTTCTTGATTTAGACAAGTAAGTTGGTCTTCAAGTAAAGCACCCCGTTCATTTAAGTACAATCCTTCACAAACATTGTATTGTCAATCGGAGGACAGTTCAATTTAGCTAGCTGTTTCAATATATATTATTTATATTATAAATTAATTCCTATATTTTTACTCGGGTTTAAAATTGTAGAGTTTTCCTTGTTCAATACATCACTCGTATTAATATTTATCGTATTAATTTCACTAAATGGAACCTCTAAAGTAGGAATAAGAATATAACTCTCATCGACTACTTTATTTATAAAGGTTTGCGAATCAGATGTTTGAAACACAAAATCCTTCGATTTAATTTGAGTTTTATTATTAATTGTAAGTGTATCAACAGGGTAGAAAACTATATCTTTATCGGTTGTATTTTCAACTTTATATGATATATCAATTAAATTTAATTCATCATTGAGATCTTTACCATGTTTCTCTTTGATTCGTTTAACAGTAAACTCAGGTAAATTTGTCAATTGTACAAAATTGATAGATTTAATAGTAAATTTAATAGCACCCATATCATAGGTTTTGTCTACATTTTTTATTTTAATTAATGTAGCTTTATTAAAACCATCACCTAAAAATTTCCACTGACCTATTTCTTTAAGTGGACCGTTTGTTGGTTCGCTATTTTTGACACTTAATTGGACCACCTCTGTTTTCCCTTTTTCTTCATTTAATTCCGTATGTTCATTCATCGCGTTAGTCGGTTTATCTACACGTGCATTTACTAAAGATATAGATGAGACAGCGATTAAAGTAGCAACGCCAAATACAGACCAACGATAAGAGTTTTTGAATTTTTTTATCATAAGGATCCTCCTTTTCAAAGTTTTTTTATTTCTACTTAAGTTTGCTAAACTTGGTATTTGATAAAAATTTGAGTAGTGTTCTAAAAGGCTAATAATAGTATGACCGTATGCAAGTTGCTCCTCTGAATTTATATATGTAAGAGCTAATGAATCACAGGCTAATTCCTGATCTTCTCTCATACATGAGTAGGCATACCAAAGAATAGGATTAAACCAATTTAGAATGAGTAAGCCATACATAACCCAATTCACCCCAACATCTTTTCGTTTGATGTGGGCTAATTCGTGAAGAAAAATGTATCGTAGCTGTTGCTCATTTAATACTTTCGAGTGTACGCCTGACAATAACACCTTCGGCCTAATAAATCCGACTACAGTTGGACTTGAAATATTTCCAGCAAAAAAAAGTGGGATTTTCTGTTGAACAGACATAGATTTTTTGCAATTTTCAAAGATTGTGACAATCCTCTGATCTGTAATTATAGGCTGTTTTTTTATGAAGTGAAGTAAACGCCTATTTATAATGATAGTAGTAAAGCCCAAAATGATAACCCCAGTAAGCCAAATGTATATAAGAATTGTATAAAAAGAAAAAGTCTCATCATTTTGGTTTGCACTATTGCGACTTTGTTTCTTATTTTCCTTAGCTACTTGGGTTGAACCAGCTACAAAGGAATCCTCTTTAGCAACTTTTGAATAGTCTATATTTGTCGATTCTTTCATATGTTCTTTTGAAGAATAAAAACTTGTAACAGCAGTCCCATTACCGTTTGAAAAGATAGAATAGATACTGTAGGTACTACTAAAAGACCATGGCAATAAAAGTCTTACAATTAATATCATCCAAAGTAGATATTGCCATCGTGGATTTAACTGATTTCTAAACAAAAGTTTTACACATAAGATTAGAACAACTAGAATACTTGCCATAATTGAGGTCTCTATCAACCAATTAAAAAAGTGAGGTAGATAGACGTTTATAAACATATCCATCATTATTTGCTTTCCTTCCTCTGATTTTCCTCAGTCTTCTCATCCAGAATACGTTTAAGTTCGTTAATATCTTCTGAAGACAACTTTTCTTCTTTTAAGAAGTTCACAAGTAGAGGTTTAAATGCTGCGCCATAGAAACGTTTAAGTAATGATTCTGTTTCTACTTGAAGATACTTTTCTTGTGACACTAAAGGAAAATATGCATATATACGCCCTGTATCTTGATGGTAAGAAATGGCTTCTTTTTGGACTAATCGAGTAATAAGTGTTCGAATTGTCTTCGGTTTCCAATCCGTTGTTGACTCTAATACTTTAATTACTTCATTTGCTGTTTGCGGGGATTTTGACCAAAGAACTTTCATAACTTCCAATTCAGCTTCGGATATCTTAGGTAATTCTTTCATAATATAAAACTCACCTCCTTGTATTACAAATGTAATCCATATACAAATATTACATTTGTAATCAACAATTGTCAATCTTATTTAAATTTTTAAACAGAACGCTCATGCATTAAAAGAACATAGCATCACATAAAGTATGGCTTTATTAAATGAAATAATACCCATTATAATTGTTCCTTTAGCATTAATCTGCTCCGTTAGCACAAGAAGTGATTGTTCTAATCGAACAATCACCTCTTAATTTACATGTATGTATTGACAAAATTAAACAACCAGTCGCCGGTTCAATACCGTCAACTGGCTGTAAAATAAGGTGTTTTCTTACTGTCTCAAAAATGGTACACAGTGCCGTGAATACCTAGACTTTTTTATGCGTGTTCGTCAGTTAACCATGACATTACTAGTTTACCACATAATTTTAAACAATTTCTGAACAAATCATGAAATTTTTGGTTATTCAGCCATTTTAGTACCAGAATCAAAATCATTGTTCACTTTTCTTACGTTTGAATTCCTCAACCATACTTGAAAGTTTTATGAGCGTTTTCCAATTACATACAGTTGCTGGAATTTCAAGCTTTTTCAGATGATTACCGAGTTTGGAGTTTCGAATGCTGTCATGAAATAATAAATACACATTTCTTCCATCAATGACACTAAGTTCTCTTTCGTTTGCATAGGATAAAAACATGTCGCTATTTACCTTCGAAGGAGCTGCCGGCAACAAAGCAACATGCAAGCATTCCCCCTTACAAGATTGCTCCGCTTCTGAAATCTCCTGATTTGAAAAAGGGGATTGATTTACAATCTGTTGTATTTCATCTGCTGTCCTAATGACAACAACACTAGATATCCCAAAATCCTCTTTTATTTTATCGTGAATTTTCCTATGCAAAAGCTCCTCATTTTCCTCTGATTCAAAAAGGATGTTTCCACTTTGGATATATGTCTTCACATTATGTAATCCTAGTTGCTCAAGAGAACTTCTTAATTCTGCCATGATTATTTTATTGTGCCCGCCTACATTAATTCCTCTAAGTAGTGCAATATATATTGACATACAAACCTACCTTTCCATTTAATTTATTTACTAATAATAGTTACATCCTTATATTGCTTCAATGGCTTATCCTCTAGAAAATCAATAATCATTTCATTAAAAATATCTCGGCGCATCGTACTTAAAGGGTCGAATGCATTTTTGAATAATGCTAGTTTTGCATTATGAATATGGTTAAAAATAGTTTGGGATCCTTTACTTTCATCAACGCCTGTTATAACTTTTCCTTCGCCACCCATTACAAGCGTAGGTGACTTTATCTGATGCAATTGATCAGTATGAGTTGGAAATGGTGCTTTTTTCATTGCAAGCAACATCTTCTTATCAATCGAAAAAGACTCTCTTAATATCCGTTGTCTACTTTGCGAATTAAAGAAATATGAACACCTTGTCGAACGGACAATGATGCTTATACCTTTGCTTATTTGCAAGTCATTCACCATGTCATCAAGTGATTTTGGAGCACCTGATATCAACAAGTATCCCCATACCTTACCTAGTGACCTTGCACCACCTGCGGACTCAATATAAGTACCAAATCCTCAATTAATACCTTTTGCTCTCGTTTAATAGTATGCTTTTCATAGTACACCTCGTATTGTTCAGTATTGTTAATATATTAAACATACTAAATGCAATTTGTATATTAGAGGTATTATCACCAAAAGAAAAGACACCCATCAAATGAGTGCCCTTATAAATTTTTTCTTATCTATACGTATCATGTGTAGGTTCAAACAAGTCTTCTTCTGAATTTCTGACAATAGAAAAGTGTTCGACATTGTAATGACCATGAAGTGTATTGTTATGATGCTTTATAATTTGTTCTGCACTAAAAACATCACTACCCGCTGTTGAATGACCATCACCAACTAACGTGACATCGAAACCACTAATAGTCGCAGTTCTTACGGCGCGCTATCTATACAGTGCTGCGTCGAGCAGCCCATTACAACTACATGTTTAATTTCTTGAGATTGAAAATGATTTAACAGTTCAGTCCCATGGAAACAATTCGTTGCTTTTTTATCGAATACCCTTGCTTCATTAGGAACATTAATGCCATTATGAATAGCAAATCCTTTCGCTTTACCTTCAGCAACATCGAGATCCCTTACAAAGACGACTGGAACACTGGATTTTCTTGCTTTATCGATGACTAAATTGATATTTCTAATAAGCTGTTCCTTCTTAAAAACAGCCCTTTCATTCTCATTACCATCCATTAATTGTTGCTACGCATCAATAATAAGTAGAGCTTGATTCAAATCATTTTCCCCTTTCAATTTGAGGAAACACGATATAATTATTAATTAGACGATTTCCCCTTTTTGTTTATCACGGCGCTAACATATTTTTTGTTCATACTATCTACCCCCTAAAGCCTAATTGTCATTTAAGACTAATTAATTTTATCACATTCTCCCATAAATAGGTAAAATTAACATTTCAAATTCATCGCAATCATGGCTGATTTTCGTTTTGACTTATTGACATGACATACGTTTTTAAAAATGTCATCGCCAACTTTTGATGCATCCACATCTCATTAATTTTTGACACTATTACATTGCTTAAGTATATAATCCATACATTGAATAGTGTCATCAATGCGTTGTTTTTTCGAATGACAGTAACGAATAGTGGAACCTTCTCGAATACTAATAGCTTCGTTAATAATATTATGAAATTCTTTTGGTAAATGATGTATTGCATATTTACATGCATCTACTTTTGAAACAATATCTTGTTCTTGCAGTGTGTAAAATTGCCGTAAAACCCCTGTTATTGACCACTCTACTTCTAAATCAACTAATTTATTTGGTATTAAAAATGCTTTATATTTTTTAATTTTTTTTAATCTATTCGACCAATAGCTGTTCATATTTCCTAGTACATACTCACCAAGCACGCTCTCATCTACATTAAAGCTGTATGTAGTTACATCCGGTCCTAAAATTGTTATACCTTTATTTTTTAAAATCCACCAAGTAATTGGGTTAATATGATCATTTCCCCAATTTGTCTTGCCTTCGTTGACGTTTAAACAGCCTTTTACTTCACTCTGTTTCTTGCCAATATCCTCAACAAGTAAATAACATCCATCCATCCCTGTATCCTTGTATTGTCGATTTAATTCTTTGTGAAGATCGGCTATTACTTTCGCATCTTCTTCGGTTAAGGATCTATTGACAACTGCAATAAAGTCGATATCACTACAACTGTTTATGTAAGCGTCCAGAGCAATTGAACCGTGTAAATAGAAACCTTCAAGGATATTCGGTAGTTTATTTTGAAATAGGGTTATATATTCATTTAAAATTTTTCGAACTTGCATAGGAACTCTAGAATCCATAAAAACTCTCCTTTTAATCAGATAATACTTATATTACCAAAACAAAAGTATTTTTCCCATTATTGATAATAATAAGTTTATTGCTAAAGATAAGAAATACAATTTGTTGAAATGGAGACGTGGCGACTCCTTAGGGATTATCGATAGAGGAACGAAGCAAAACGGAAATCAACTTTACTTATGATGAAGATCGAATAATGTATTGATTCTGTTAGATTTTTAATAACTATAAATTGAATCCACCTGTGTTGTTGTATGGAGGTATCTTTTAAAATTTCATTGGGTATTCTAGGGATTAGATAAGGAGTGGGAGAATTTGTACACAGGTTATATACAAGTAGTTGTTCAAACAGTTATTACTTTTTTCGTTCTTCTGACACTTACGAGGTTTCTAGGTAAAAAACAACTAAGTCACTTAACCTTCTTTAACTACGTAACTGGTATTACAATTGGTTCTATTGCAGCCAACATGGTAATTTTAAAAACAATTGTATTCACAAAATTTTTACTAAGCTTAATTGTTTGGTGTGCGCTTACTACTTTAATTAGTTATATCGCACTAAAATCCGGAAAAGCAAGAACATTCCTTGATGGACAACCGACAATCGTTATTAAAAAAGGAAAAATAGATAGAAAAGCTTTAGCAAACAGTAAAATAAATATTGATGATCTTACGATGATGATTAGACAATATCAAATTTTTTCAATTACAGAAATTGACTATGCAATATTAGAACCAAATGGCATGCTTAGTATTTTGAAAAAGCCTGAATTTCAAGGCACGCAAAAGTTAGATTTAAAAATCTCTCCTTCACCTCCGATTTTTATCCCCATTGAAGTTATCACAGATGGGAAACTATTGACACAAAATCTACTGGAGGTTGGAAAAAGTAGAGAATGGTTAGATAACGAATTAAAAAAGGAAAATATACAATCAATCGAGGAAGTTTTCTATGCAGAAATTCAACCGAACGGGAAAATATTTATCCAAAAATTTGATGAAGAAGCTTTCTAAATTTAGTGACTTCTTAGCGCATAAAACTTGACAAAAAAAGTATTTTATGCAATAATTTACTTTTACGGAATTTATCTGTACAATAGGATTCTCCTGGCCAGGGGAATCCTATTTTTTTAAGGAGTATACTTGTATGAACAAAGATGAATCCAGTTTAACTTCATTAATCTCAGCTTTTAGTAGAGCCTATCATAGTCAATTTGATACCCCTAAAATTTTTGATGACTACCTAGCTAAAAAATTAATCACACAACAAGAGTTCAATGACATTCAAACAAATATGGTTCAAGGTATCCCGTTTTTTAACAAAGAGATCGCAGTAAAACTAAATGAACAAACGGAAGAGCTATTAAAATGGATTGTGCAAACTCAGCTCTCTCCTACTCCCTTGGCACGTGCGGCATATTGTGAAAAAGTTTTGTTAAATGAAATCATGTTAGGTTTAGAGCAATATGTAATACTCGGAGCAGGATTAGATACATTCAGCCTAAGACACCCGGAACTTGAAAACAATTTGAAAATCTTTGAAATTGATCACCCTGCAACACAGGAATTTAAAAAGAAGAGATTAGCTGAAGTCAAATTAAAGCTTCCAAGCAATGTACATTTCATTTCGTTGGATTTCACAAAAAAGTTTTCCTACCAAAAGCTAATGGATAGCGGCTTCGGTAATAAAAAAACTTTCTTTAGTTTACTAGGTGTTTCCTATTATTTGACGAAAGATGAAATTTCAAGTTTAATTGATCACTTATTTGCCAATGTACCAACAGGAAGTTCAATAGTGTTGGACTATGCTGATGAAAAACTATTTAAAGAACAAGGAATATCAAATCGAGTAAATAACATGGTAAAGATGGCTGCAGCAAGTGGTGAACCGATGAAATCATGTTTTACTTATAAAGAAATGGAAAAAATGTTAGAAAACGCAGGTCTGCTTATTTACGAACATTTATCGCCAGATACAATTAATGAGCTTTATTTTGACGATCGAAAAGATTATTTAACCGCCTTTGAAACTATTCACTACGTCCATGCTGTGAAAAAATAATTTAAGCTAGAAGGAATCAAATGAAAATTTATCAATTGTCCAAAGAGAATGGCAAAAATATAACACAATTTAAGTCTAGTTTTATTATGTCTAGAATTATTGAAACTGAAGCATCAGCTAGTATTGGGTGTATGTATTTAGAAGAAAACGGAGTTATTGGCTATCATCAAGCTGTAGTTCCCCAGCTGCTCTTAATTATTGAAGGTGAAGGATTTGTAAGAAATGAACAGGCGCAATACTATCAAGTACAGCCTGGTGATGCAGTTTTTTGGGCAAAGGATGAATGGCATGAAACTAAAACGGATACAGGATTAACTGGTATTGTGATAGAATCAGAACAATTAAATCCCTCAGCATTTATGCCTATAAAAAATGATATTCGCCTGAGGCTTTAACTTCTTTCAGCGGGTATTTGAAACCATCTGATAGAAGTTACACTATTTCTCAGGCAATTAACTATGCAAAAATAACATCGTATCATATGTTAGTAATGTAAGATTGGTTTAGTCTTACACCTCCGAAGCTTTGTTACTAAGGGTCACTTATAATGGTAAGTGGCCCTCTATAAATCTTCTGTTCAGGAAATAATGTTTCTATATAATTTATTGACAAACTCCTAGCGTATTTCTATCTCGATCGGGCAAGATAAAATTTCGTCCCTCCTTCTCGAAATTTCCCCACCTTCAAATAATTGTCTGGGAAATTTAGTGAAATCGGAAAAACCTTTTCATATTAGTTTACTCATCACCCTTGTATTTTTCTTTATAAGTAGGACTCAGCTCACTCCACGCATCAAATTTATTTCCATCCAAATCGTAAAAAACAAAATTCCTTCCCGAATGCCCCCTATTTTCAATTTCTCCAACTCTATTTTCTTATCTTTAAAAATTTTACAAATCGTCTCTAATGCACTTAATCCGTCTACCTCAAAAGTAATCGAAAAATGCTCTTTCCCATAGCAATCAATGAAATTTGAACTTTGATTGTTCATTGATCTAACAAGAATAAAGCTTTGATTAGCAAATTTAAGAATAGCCTTATCACTATCTCGGTAACTACATTCAGCTCCCAATTTACCTACATACCACTCACATGAGTTCAACATTGCTGACTGGAATATAAGTAGTTCCTATTCTAATTAACGTTTCACTAATTCCATCACCCTCTCTAGTGTCTATTTTTTGTCAATAGTCTTTTCATTATTGAAATGTTGTAAAAAACAAAATATATTACAATAAAGTATCTTATGATAAAATATATGATATTGCGCCATCAAGGGGCATGAACCAATTTAGGCTGTAGCAAGTTTATTTGCTACAGCCTTTTTTAAAAAAAATGATAGATATATTCAATATAGAACATAAAAAATGGGTATGCACTCAAGCATGACTGATAAAGATATCATCAGTCCTATAACATTAAGGTGAACAAGGGAAATACGACAACTTAATCAGAAATTTAGTATAAGCTTCACTTCAATTGATAGACATAAAATTGGAAGTGCCGCTTTTTTCTTATCTAAAACGAATATCTTCATGTTATTTCTTCGTCCCACATAGACCTTATGTTAATTCAAGAATTTGCTGTGATTAGGTAAAGCAATCTGCTCAAATTCAGTCGTTAATTTATGCAAATTGCTAGCAAGCTCTTCCCCCTTCATCGGTAATCCATGTCCTGTAATAGCAACTGAAGGTTTTAATGCTTCTAATTTTTTAACGGAATCCCAAGCTGCCTGCCAATCCGTCGTGAAATATCGTGGCGGTCCGCTAATTTCCTTTTTTTGTAGCAACACTTTGTAGAGCGATTCTTGTTTAACCGTAACAAATGCATCTCCAACAATTAACGCTCGATCCTCTTCACGAAATAAAGATATATGCCCTGGCGTATGACCCGGCGTATGAATCCAACGAAAACCATCCATATATGGAATACTTCCATCTGACGGAAGCGCCTCAACGTTGTTTCCTAAGTTTATGGCTTCATTCGGGAAAATTGATGATACTTTCGCAATTAAGCCACCATTGACAACAGGATCTGCTTCAGGATAATTTTTCATACCAGTTAAATAAGGTAATTCTAATGTGTGAGCATAAACCGGCATACCCCAATGGTCAATTAGATCAATTATCGCCCCAACATGATCAAAGTGTCCATGTGTTAAAATTAATGCTTTAGGTCGACTATTTGAGCCAAACCTCTCCTCGGCTATTGAAATAATTTCCTTTGCACTTTTTGGCATGCCTGCATCAACTAATACGAACTCTTTCTTATGAGGTTCACCGTAGAGTGCGATATTAACAATTTGAATCGTATGCTGGTATAAATCAGGCAATACTTCTACACCATCTCCACTCCAAATCGATGTTGCTGGAATATATTTAAAGTCGCTACCATAATTCATATCTTTATGCATGGAAAACCCTTCTTTCTTCATCGAAATATAAACAATCATATTTTTCCTTTATACAGTAAAAATAAAGCAAGAAAAAAATGGATTATACTCAAATTAACGACCTTATTAGCTAATCTAGAAGTTATAATTTATTTAATGGTTGTACTTTCTTATGCAATTCCTACTTCACTCGATAGTGAAGTGATAATCTCACACGCTCGCCTTGAATGCTCTATTAAACTGAAGAGATCTATCAGCTTGAGTAAACATTTTCCCTTTTAAAGTAAAGATTTTAGAAACGCCCAGGGCTAACTCCCGCTTCATGTCCCCTTTCGTTAGCTCATTTCAATCGCTCGTGCCAAATCCTCTACGCCTACAAATGTTCCTCACTTTCTGTGATAAGTAATAAAATAGTCTCATTGTATAAAACTACCTTTAAATGTATAATTTTACTGAATTTTGTGTGAAGTGAATAATTCTAATTTAAACTTCGCCGAATAAAAATAATGGAAAGGATCGTGATAGTTTGAAGATTTTAATGTACATTGCAGGGATTATCGTAGTAATTGTGTTTTTACTTATTGTAGGATTAATTACAGCAAGCAAGCGAATTAAGAAAAACGAGAAAAAAGCGCGACTAGAAATGGAAATAGCTAACTCTTTACCGAAAGAGAAAGAGCATTTGCTTGCTTACGGCGCCAATCTCGCTCTTTACCGCACTGATTCGCCACGGATACTACCAATAGATGTAGATGATGAAACTTTGAGGGAGGTCCTTTTTTCATACTGGGACGTTAGTAATACAAAGGAAGCTATAGAAACTTTGGAATGGCTGCTTACAGAAGGGCATCGTACGAAGTATGATCAGCTTCTTATAGCATTGAAAGCTGGCCAGTCTTTTACAGAGGAGGAAGTGGGAAAATCGCAGGAGTGCTATGAATCCGCTCAAGAAGCGATGATGAAAAAGCTTTCCTTTACGAAATCCGATTTTGATCAGGTGGACACTATTGCAGCCTGGGATTTTGACCGAGCTGTAAATGTTGCAAGATGGAGCTACATAGTTGGTTATATTACTGAGGAACAAGCATGGGGCTATATAACTCGTGCAGCTGATGCTGGAAGCCATTTCTTCCAATCTTGGAAGAACTATTTTATGTCATTTGCATTTGGCCGAGCCATTGCTTATGAGGGTGACATTTACGACATCATTTGGAATGGGAAGGAATTGCTGAATGAAAAGGACTCGATTTGGAATGAATTTAGCATTCAGCGACCAAAGACGCAAGATTCAGATAACTTTATATTAGACAAAGTATGATTAAATCTAAAAACCTGCTAGGTATTAGCTACTTTCTTAACTAATATCTAGCAGGTATATTTATTTGCGAACAGCTTCAAATGTAATTAATGAATGCTCTTTTGAAGGCTTCTTATTAT
Source organism: Lysinibacillus sp. CNPSo 3705 (assembly GCF_028674935.1). NCBI lineage: Bacteria > Bacillati > Bacillota > Bacilli > Caryophanales > Bacillaceae > Lysinibacillus > Lysinibacillus sp. CNPSo 3705. Next base: position 12,199 of record NZ_JAQZSD010000054.1, read on the forward strand.
AAACATATTCAGCCGAGCAAGTAATATTAGAAAATCCTATGTTTGTTAATATTAACTTGAATTCTTCTATTCCGTACCATCTTAATGGAAACCTTTGTAACTCTGAATCAATTAATTTACCATTTCGCCATTTTTCATATTTTAAAACGGTGAGCGTATATTGCTCAATCCAGTTCATTTCAACGGCTTTTCTTTCTATTGCAATTCCGTCCTCTTGCGAAATTTCATAGTAGGATGAAGTAATTTCCCCTGTTCGCCAGTCTGTAGGTAAAAGCATGTCAACAATTAAGCGTCCTCCAGGGATCAAATGATTATACATACATAATAATGCATCCATCGCATCTTTGGAATTCTCGATTAAACAGAACGAACCTGTCGGCATAACAATCGCTTCATATTTTGAGTCTAATGAAAAATTGCTTAAGTTACCTTCATATAAATTTGGCTTGAACCCTCTTTCTAAGCAGTGTTTTCGGCATAAATCTAACATTTCAGATGAGTAGTCAATTCCTTCAACATCGTATCCATTTTCAAGTAAAGGAATTAAGAAGCGTCCAGAGCCAGCTCCCGCCTCAAGTACTTTTCCTTCAGTTCCTTTTAAGCGTTCAAGATAATATTCAATATCCCCACCAATAGAATATCCGACTGGTTTTGTCAAATCATAAAGTTCTGTACATAAAGGTCCGTAATTACTATACATTTCAATTCCTCCGATTTCGTGCAGAAGAATCTATTATTCTTACTTCTTCCACACCTTATATTGGTTTGTTGGAAAAATAGAGCTGACTTTCATCATAAATCACTCACTTTCTGTATAATATAGTAAAATTATACAGAACCAAGAGATGCCTTTCAATATGTTTTTATTTCAATAATCACTGTTGCTGTCGCATCCCGCATGCTCATCTGTGACGCGGATTCTCAAGGTGTCGCCCAGTCTCCAATCAACTTTACATAAGTCATACATCCCACCATTTAGATGCTTAGATTGATAAAAAGAGATTGGTTTCCAATCATTTCTACAATATAATGTACGAAAAAAACGTAAAAATAAGGAGAAGATGCTATGAATATCGAAAAAGTGTTTGCAAAGTTCCCATTATTAAGCTCCGAAAATATTGTGCTAAAGAAAATTGAAGATGCTCATTTACCAGAATTATTTGCAATCTATGATAATGGAAAAGTCTTTGACTATTGTGGGATAATCCCGAAGCATAATATCCAAACAGTACGTAAAATGATTGGACACTTTGACAGGGATTATCAAAAGAAAACGAGAGTTAAATGGGGCATTTTTCAAAAGTTACATAGCGATCAATTAGTGGGCATTATAGAAGCAATGGATTTTAATCAAAAAGTGAATATGGTTACGATTGGTTACTTTTTAGCAGAGAACTATTGGGGTAAGGGCCTTGCGACAGATGCGGTTAAAATAATTGTCAATTTTTTATTTGAGGAAGTAAATATAAATCGCATACAGGCTGAGGTTATGCCATTAAATGAGGCATCTAAAAAGGTGCTCTTGAAAAATGGTTTTTCACAAGAAGGACTTATAAGACAAGCTACATTCTGGTCTGGTAAAGGAGTTGTAGATTTGGAAATATACGGTTTACTTAAAGAAGAGTACACGGTGAACTAAATTATTTGGTAATAAAGTACACATCAATCTTTCGGACATTAAATATGCGATAATGAATGAATATCAACAACCGAAAGAGTGATTCTATTGACTAATGAGCATAAATCTAGCAACTTACACTACCTTAAAATGCGAATAGCTTATTTGATAGCTATTGTGATCACCATCTTTTTAGGTTTAGCATCTAGAAAATGGAGTCTTCTACTTCCGTCATTTGTAGCGCAGAACGTAGGAGACATGCTTTGGGCTATGATGGTCTACTTCGGATTTCGATTGTTGCTAGTGCATAAGAGTACCCTAACAGCCATTTGGCTCAGTTTTTTGTTTAGCTTCGGCATAGAATTTAGCCAGTTGTATCAGGAACACTGGATTAATCAGATTCGTGGGACAACGCTCGGGGCTTTAATACTTGGCAAAGGTTTTCTTGTAGCGGATTTGGTTCGATATTCAGTCGGGATTATAATAGCTACGGTATTAGATAAGATGGCACTTACGTTTATTTCTCGTAATTAATAATTATCAAACCGTTTTTTGACATAAGTTCCACTAATCCTATTCCATGTAACTAAATTACCCTATAAGAGAGACTTTTTTAGTGCCTATCTTATAGGGTACATTTTATTTAGTATAGGTTATTCATCAAACTTTAGTTGAAATTACGGCCATTTATTCATTAAGCCAATCAATCAATTCTTTATCAAAAATAGCCGGTTGTTCAAACATTGGATTATGGCCACTTTTTTTAAAAATGACCTTCTTTACATTGTCATTTGAATAATCAATGACATCCCAGAGCGAAATAGGAGCGACTAAATAATCATATTTCCCTAACCCTACAAAAATAGGTTTATTTAAGTGAGCCATAGATTGGATTAGATTTTGTTCAGCAAAAGCTACACCCCAAAGGTAATCAATAACTTCCATATTTGTATAGACGCCATCCCACATATAAGCAGCGTCGAACGTATAATCATAAAAGCTATGCGCCCCCATGCGAATACACATATGCACAAATCGTCTTTCAGGATCATTGTGAATATCCTTCTCTAAAAAAGCAATATCATGCTCGAATTGCTTTGTACGTTCAGCACTAGCAGTCTCATTAAAAAATGAAAAACTTTGCTGCTGTCTCTCTTGGCTGTTTGTCGGTGCTGAATTTAGTAAAATGACCTTCTGAACATACTGAGGATATTTTTCGGCATATGCCAAAGCCATAAATGCGTGCCCAGAATGTCCTAATATGATGAAATCCTCAAGCTTTAGCCATTGTCTTGCTATTTCGATATCCTCAACAATTTTATCTATAGTATAATCTTCTTGCTTTAAAGAACGTGGAGGCTTCACAAAACCTCTATGATCTATGAAGATAAATTGAAAATGTTTATATAAATTTTTCGAGAACAAGCGCGGATAATATATACTGCTACCCACCACCAATATCGGCTTACCTTGTCCCTTCACACAATATTTTAAATCAAATCCTTCACTAAAAATGCTTTGATAATTATTCATTATAATCGTCCTCTTTTCTTTTTATATCGAAGAGCATTACATGGTACTCTTCTTTCTATCACTCCCTTTCTTTTTAACATTCCCGTGTTTTCTCCATAGAACGATCAAGCATTCTTATTCACCCCATTATTATTGTAGTAATTGAGAAACCAGCATTGAGCCACTTCGTTGTTGTCGATTTCGTACAGATAAATTTATCTAATTAATATGCCTGATAATATAGAAAAGTGAAATTTTTAATACTTGAACCAAGTATACATTATGAATTCAAAAGTTTAAAATTATTAAATATTGGAAAAAACAGAAAGATAGGGGATACAAAAAATGGATAAGCGAGTACAACAAGTCATTACATTAAGAGAGAAAGGTCGATTGGAAGAAGCAAATCAATTAATGGTTTCTTTAGTTAAAGAAGAGCCTGAAAATGGATACTACCAATTTCAATGTGCATGGACATATGATTCATTAGGAAAAGAACAAGAGGCTGTCCCTCACTATGAAAAAGCGATTCAATTAGGGCTTAAACCCGAATTTTTAGTAGATGCTTATTTAGGATTAGGTAGTACCTATCGTGCATTAGGGCAATATGAACAGTCAAAACGTATTCTAGAACAGGCCTTAAGTGCGTTTCCAGAAGCCGAACATTTAAAGGTTTTCTATGCGATGACACTTTATAATCTTAGCGAGCATTCAAAGGCTATGGAAACTTTATTAAACACAGTAATTCATACTACTAATCATAAAGGTATAAAAAAATATAGCAAGGCCATTAAATTTTACAGCGATAAGCTAGATCAAACTTGGGAATAACACGATAAAAGATCAGGCTCCTAGTTGAACCTGATCTTTTCATATTACTATATAGAACTAAAACCCCGTTAAAGTAAATTACTTTGAGTACTCGATAAATTCAGGATTCTACTTGCTAAGATAGTGTAGTAGAAGGTTTTCATTGAAACCCCTTATAGCTATTTAACTTTGAACATTTCAATTTGATAAATCCTGTGGTAAAATAAGAACACGCATTCCCTCTCTCTTAATTTTCTTAACGGGAATATTTTGTGATGATAATAAATTGGGTGCGAGAATAGATGTTATAATTATAATATATAATGTCGGATAATCTGTTGTTTTTTACAGCGACGAAAAACAAATTAGGCAGCGATTGATTGAAGTGAAGTCGAGCTACTTCTTTTGGCTTAACGTTTATTGATGATACTTTAGAGTGAGTTAAGAATAGAAATCAGCCCGAGTTCTTGTTTTAAAAATAACCTATCTCCTTACAATACATTTTACTAAACACTTTCTAAATTGTTTCTAACTGATCTCTTCCTATTGGGAATTTTACTCCAATATGTAAAATATCTTAATAACCATTCAACTGGCCCCATTTTAAAATACTTTAACCAAACAATACTAAAAGTAATTAAAATAGCGTGGATTATAAAGCACACAATTAATGAATTAAAAGGTGTAAAACCAATTATGATACTAAACACAAATAGTAACACACTTTGTGCAAGATAATTTGTTAAAGACATTTGTCCATAGAACTTTAATGGTGTTAAAATCATTTTTGCCTTATCCCATTGTAAAATAATAAGAAGACTGCTAGTCATCATAAAGGCACCACTATAATCTTCTAGCATTTCAATTCCTGAAACGGGAATTAACCCTGAACCCCTTACATAAATTAAAGATACAAAAATAAAAATATTAACGCATAAAAAAATCGAAATATACTTTAATTTTCCATAGACATTTTCAAAAAATTTAAATTGCCCCATCGTAAAGCCTAGCACCATAAATGAAAGCCCCTTACTTACGAAGGATAGTAATTCCAGCCATACTTTTCCCTCACCATAATAGAGAAAAGATGTAACAATAGAAAAGGATATTAGCGTAACCGTTACTATTAAATTGGTCCACTTATTTCTTTTGAAAAATATTATAATAAACAGGCCGAGTATAGCATAAACCATTAATACATCCTGTATTCCTTGCGGTGCATAAAATGTATGGATAAGTCCTAATACAAATAAAAAACAAATTCTGCGTAAAAACGAAAAGTATCTATTGTTTGCTTTTTGTGTGGATCGATTCATAAAAAGATAACACCCAAATCCAAATAAAAAGAATAAAATTGGGTAAAATGTCCCACTTAATATATAATATAATTTATCGTGTAACTTACTAAAGGAGAAATAACCCAAAGCCTGATAACCATTTACAATAAGTATCCCCAGCAAAGCAAATCCTCGTAAGTAATCCATAATATCTATTCGTGTATACGAATTTAGTTTATTCATTTTAATTCTCCTAATATAATTATATTTATAGTATTAAAAATCCCCAAAATTAATTGTGTGCTTCACATACAACCTTCGCAATTTTCATTTAACCGATAGTATTGAGGTTTCCATCTCCCCCATTAAATCAATAAGTACTAATTTAATTAACTCACCCTTTTCCATTTTTTCTCCTTAGGAACTTAATAAAAGTTCAATATCCATTTCTTAATTTCTGGCTAATTTTTTTGTTATCTGCAAGTATCTCTGTTAAATCTGTAGATGATAAATTATAATTAGATTTCTTATTTAAACCATAACTACAAAATATAGTAATCAATATTCCTCCCATACCAATAAGGTTTGCTAGTAGAAAACTCATTGTTTTATTATTACCTTAAGGATATATTTTTTCTGTGTTCAAATGAATAACTGTCCTCTTACAATTGGAAATATAATCTTACTAAATTGTAACGATAGAAAATGCTACATCTCGAATTAACTATGGGAATTATTTGAATATCGATAATAGAATCCACTAAATCTTTCTTCAAGAAATTGTCTTATATCCAATAGCTGTTACTTTCATGAAAAAGGCAGTAGTAACAAGGATCTGTACCTTGTTACTACTGCCTTTTTGTTATGTAGAATCAAAATATAGCAACATATAGAAAACTTTGTATAGTTTTGCACGGGTCTACTATAACCTTAAAAACGATGTTATTGCTTCCCAATTTATTTATTCCAAGCTAACATCAGCTACACGGTACTGCTCTTACATCACATCCGTACTACATAATAACTTTTCATGCTTTACATATGTTAGATTATCTTAATGCTCCCAGATGTTGCAAAATTCCAACTTACTCATACACTATCCATTACTGAAATCGCGCTAGGCATTTAAATCATTTTCCCTGCATGTAATGATCTTTAACAAATTGTTCTCTCTCATAGGCAATTCCTAACAACTTGAAAAGCGCCTGTGTCGATTCAGCTCAGGCGCTTAACGTGACTAAAAAAGTTTTAATACAAAACATCCGTTTGACGATTCTATCTAAACCAAATGTTTTCACCATACTCATAACTAAAACAGATATCCTATGAAGGAACCATATTTTAATGGTAAAAAGCTGTGGTCATTTCAAGTGCTTTAAGTGGCTCTTTAATTGAATCAAGCGTATAAACAAGTTTTTCGTCTTGCCAAACAATCATAGTCCCTGATTTATAAACATCTAAGCGTGCAAAACCGTTTTGTTTTGGAATTGGTAGCATATGTGTTTCTAGAAATTGGACTGCCTGTTTTGCAAGCTTCACACCTGCTTCTGGATTGTCTGTTCGTGTATGGGTTTCAATTGCCCATCTACCCTCATTCCAACCAGTCCATAATGAACCAGCTCCTGCATCCTGATAACCTTTAATGTTATAGCCAAGATCAACCTCTTGACCCCCATTTTGACTAAAGTTCACAAAAGCAATTTGCTCATTTGCTTCTTTAGCATTCTGATATTGCTTTACTACTAGTCTTGCAATTACAGAAGCTGTCTTTGAATTTTTAAGCTTCGGATCATTAATTGGCAAATACTTTTTACTTTCAAAAAATAATATTTCAACTTGGTTAGCTTCCGCCTTCGTTGTTGCAGTTAAAAATGTACCATCTGATACCAGAAGCTCTTTTGGTAAAGTTATAGATAAATTAGTTTTAAGCTGGCTCTTAATATTTTTTAGTACATCAGCTTGTGTAAGAGATGCTTCTGTGTTTCCCTTATTTGTTTTGGACGGTTCCTGATTTTCGATTGATAGATGCGCTTCTTGTGACTTGCTCGGCACGTTAGATTGTTGCTCCTCTTGTGGCTTGCTCGGCACATGAGGTGTTTCTTCTTTATCAGAGCATGCACTTATTATACTGAAACTTAAAAGCATGGGGATAAAAAGTAATTTTTTCATGGCATTTGCCCCCCTAATTTCTTGTCATTAATCAACTGAAACTTTTTATTGTTTGACTTCATTGATTTCATTCGTCAAATCATTAAACTTTTGACTGGCGTAGCATATGCCTATTCTTTGAGGTATTAAGTGAACAGCAAATTACTGCTGGTTTTTCTATTCTTTCACTTCTTTTAGAGTCACTTTAATACGAGGATAATAAATACTCGTAACACCTTCAAAAGCGGAATCCGTGCCAATAAATAACCATAGTTCTCCATTCTTGTCCGTTTCAACAATAAATGGGCGTTGGTTATTATTGAAAGGTTTTACCTCATACTTCTCACTATCTATTGTCGTTTTTTGCAAGTCCCCAATAATAAATGCATCTTTACCTTCTACTCCTTGATTCCCTTTATCAATATTCATTAAATAAAATCCTGTTTCATCCATAACCGGGATCGGTTCCGTATTGGTTACACCAATTTTCACAAATACGCTTTTACCAGGAGACCCACCTACACCTATTTCATCTCTAGCATTTGTGGCTATATCGAAATCAAATGTCACACTATATTTTGTATTTGGTTTTAGCCGATCATTTGCATCCAATTTCTTCTTAACAAACATAAATAAATCGTCACTTCCATTATATCCACTTACGTATAGACCTTTCCGTTTATTGTTTAGCTCTTTAGGTAGTGACTTAAGGGAGAATTGGAGCTTATAACGTCCTTTATCTTGATGTGGATAGTCAGAAAATTCACCGATCCATCCACTTCTATCCTTGCTAAAAGTTGATTCAACAATGATATCATCATAGTTTGTTACTATCTGGTCTACATCAATAAGTGTGACAAACGATGTTTTGTTTAACAATAAAAGCTGTTCTTTTGTTAAATCTCCAGCAAAACCACTAATAACGGTATCATAAGTATATCTTCTTGAAAATTCACCAATGTCCTTTTCAAGTTTCGCATAGTCTTCTTTGTTAAGTGTTTTATTAAAACTAACAATTACTGAGAATACATCTGATGGCGAAGCTCCCTCAATCTTTCGAGTTAGTTCTTCTGATATTTTATATGGGAGATTGTTTACATCTTGTACATTACTGTCTTCTGCTGCTAATGCCGGTTTAGTCAAATTTAATCCTGAAACAGCTCCGCAAAATACTAACGTTGTCGCCATTATTAATGGAATTTTTTTATTCATCTTATATTGACCTCCTAAAATTAGATTCAGTGTAATAGACGAGAATATGATTAGATTTTTTTCAAAAATTCTAATCCGAGAGTATCAAACTCTGCCATAAAGTTACAGAACTCTTTAATATAATGCCCACTTATTTCTTCCCAGTTATTTGAACTCGTAGGATGCACTTCTATTGAACCCTGCTTTATAAATTTTTAACCATTTTGTACAACGATAACTTTGGTTTATTGATTTCACCTGTAATCTGGTAGCCTATCCTCTGATACAATTTAATGGCAAGATGATTCTCTTTCTTTACCGTCAGAGAGCATTTGGCAAAGCCTTGCAGGCAGGCTTGTTCTTCGGCAAACTCAAGCAGCCTGGTACCTACTCCCAGTCCCCGGCTTTCGGGTAATAAGGCGATTGTTCCGATGTGAAATTCGTCATCTTCTCCCTCCTTCATGGTGATCATAGAATAAAACATTTTAATATTCAGAATGTTATAAATAACAAGACCCAGCTTTCGCAATGAAAGCAACTGTTTAAACGTTGGCCATGGAAGACGATTTAAAACAGGTATGGGATAGCAAGTAATCATCCCTAAAGTTTTCCCGTCCATTTGAGCTTCATAAGCGTATTGATGACTAAAACGATTGTTCTCCTGACGCCATAGGGTACGAAATGTTCCTTCAACTTTGTTCTTGTCCTCTGTTCCTGCAAGTGGAAACGCCATGTATTCCAATGCCATTACATTTAGCTTGGCGCCGACCATAGATTGATGATCAGCCTTTACAATAGTGAATTGATTCATTTCCTAGTACTCCTTTTCTAATGTTTTATTAGTTCAATCCCCACTCAACTCGTCCTTAGCTTTGAAACCATGATAAAACGTATTTAAAAAAAGCTCTGCAGCCGAATTTTTAGGCACATTACCTTCATGTACCTGTTCCCATGTATGGAAAAGCAGGGCATAAAGCGTATTCAAAATCCATTCGCTGCTAACCGTTTGCTGAAGGTAACCTCTTTGTTGTAACAGCTCAATAACGCGTCGTATGGGTTCCCTTACCTTCTCTTCGGCTTCACCTAATTCTTTGTTGTTAAATACAGATGCATCATGACCTAAAAAATAAATTTTGTCACCTAAGGGGATTAACGCTTCAATGAGTTTCGGGATATAGTTTTCGCTACTTTCCTCATCCAGTGAAATCTGGTTTACGGTTTCACTTACCAGTTGTATAGCTCGATGGCCCAAGAACAGCATCAATTTCTCTCGGCTTTCGACGTAGCGATGAAGTGTAGCAATACCAATTCCCGCATATTCCGCAATTTCATTCATCGAAGCAGTAGGATTTTCAACAAGCAATATAGTAGCCGAATCAAGAATTGCATTAAATCTCGCTTCCTTCAACGCTGATAATTCTTTCTTCATCATCAATCTCTCCCTTTTTCTGTATAAAGTCATCATTTTTGATAGATAAACATATCATTTGAAATTAGCATAAATCATTTAAAACAAAGTGTCCAGCTGTTGAATGTAGCCTTTCAAAAAGAATTATACTACTGAAACGGATAGTACTTTGAATGTTCTATATTTAGCATTTCATTATTTAAATGACGATAAAGAAATTAAATCAAGAGAGAAAAGATAACATTACTTGGGTTTTTAAGCAATTTCTGACGATGAACTCCGATTGTACTTCATTTAATTGCAGAATATTTTTTAATTAAGTTGGTTCTGCATAAGGTTATCGGTTTACTTTAAAATTCACTTCTGGGTATTTGGTCATCAGCCTTTTAAGGGTTGAGCCGTCATCCTTCTGTTTTACATACTGGTCAAAAAATGCCAGGCTGAATTCGTTAATAATGCGATGAACTTCCTTTGGATTTTCACCTGGGCTCTGCAACAGAGGGGAGAACAAATGTAAATCAGTGAAGCTTGAATGATCCGTATGGGGAATGACCATTGACATACCACCGCCAGCTAACCCACGTTCATTGCGAACCTTGTCTTTATAGGTATCTTCATCAGAATCTTCATTTATGTCTGCACTCATGAGCAGAAATGGTTTTCCAATCCCACTTTCAGGGAAAACTTCCCCATGCAACGTGCCATCCATATCGATGGCTGCTTTGACACGGGAGTCTTTTGCAAGTATTTGTGCTGCGGTAGCCCCACCGTAAGAGTGCCCAAACATTCCAATACGCGAGGTATCAATCTTTCCTGTAAAGAAGCCGGTCTCATCGTTTTGATTAAGCTTCTCTAACTGGTCAAGTACAAAAGTGACATCTTCTTTCCATAATTTGATGTGGCGATCACGTAAGTTAAAATCAGTTAAATTGAAGGGCTGTACGTAAGCAGTTCGACCATCTGGAAAGACGGTAGCTGCAGCATCAAAGGTATGATCGATACCTAGAACAATATATCCTTGACTAGCCAACTCCTCGACTTGAAACGTGTTTTGATTACGAAAACCATTAAAACCATGAGAGAAAAGTAATATCGGATATTGATTTTCTGAGTCTGAGAGTTGTAAATCCATAAACGAATGAGATTTTACCAAACCCATGTGGCTGAATGCAAATGCAGGAATGGATAATGTTTTTTCCAATCCCTTGGAGAGCTCATTTATGTTGCGAATATAAGGTTCCCGATCCCCCTTGCTTTTTTCAGCCGCAGGATACCAAATTTGCACCATCAGTTCGCGTCGATCGGTTGGATTTTTCGAATACGGTTCATTTCTCTGATGATCAACCCAATGAAATAGCTTCGTACCGACCTTATGTGGGCCAGTTGGTTCTTCAAATGAAAATACTGGCATAAGTAAAGGTAGCGCAACTGCTACAGACAAATAGATGCACAATAACAAAGACTTAACTATGAATATACTCTTGTTTCTGAACCCCTTTTTCCGCTCAGCTAATAAATAGCATATAATCAAGATAACTGGGGATACATATGCCGGAATCATCTGCCATCTAAAACCTTCTGCCACTAGCTGAACTGTAACCATTACAACGGCAACCAAAGTAGCTAATTTAGACCACTTTTTCGTTTCCCTGCCTATTAACAGTATCCAACTCAATATACTAAAATTCACAACTATCAAAACAACTTCCCAGAAATTCATTGGCCTATCTCCTTTGAATGCATTTTACTTCTAATTAAAGAGGTAGTTTTCAGTCTGAGCAAAAGCAGATGAAACACCTATATAGTTGCACCGATTATGCTTAGTAATCGTTTCATCTGCTCTACTCCTTTCTTCAAATCAAAAACTTAAAATGCCCAGCTACCTTTACGGAAAATTGGCTCTACAGTTCCATCTGGTAGCATACCGTCGATGTCCATCTCACTGCTGCCAATCATAAAGTCCACATGTGTTACTGAAATATTTGCACCTAACGCTTCCAGCTGATCGTTTTCTAAATCTCTTCCACCTTCTAAGCAAGTTGGATAAGCTTTACCAATCGCTAAATGGTTCGATGCATTTTCATCAAACAATGTATTAAAATATAAAATCCCCGATGCTGAAATTGGCGATTCATGTGGTACAAGTGCTACCTCACCTAAATAGCACGAGCCTTCATCCACATTCATAAGCTCCTGTAATAAATCGTGCCCTATCTGTGCTTCGGCTTTAACAATTTTTCCTTCTTCAAACGTTAGTTTAAAGTCATCGATAATATTTCCTTGATAAACTAATGGCTTTGTATTGCTTACATAGCCATTTACACCGTGTTTCATCGGTAACGTATAAACCTCTTCTGTCGGCATATTTGCCATAAAGATCGTATCATCTGGCGTTTTACCACCTCCAGTAATCCATTTATGCTGTGGTGCTAATGCAATTGTTAAATCAGTACCTGGCGCTGTATAGTGAAGCTTCGCATATTTTTTATTGTTCAGTAGGACCGCACGAGATTCTAAATTTGTTACATGTTCACGCCATTTTTCAACAACATTGCCTTCACCGATATGAACAGTTTTAAAAATGGCTTCCCATAATGCTGGTACTTGATCCTCAGCTGCTAAGTTCGGGAACACCTTCGATGCCCACTTTGATGAAGGAACTGCTATCATCGACCAAGCGATTAAATCCTTCATTATGGCGTTTCGATTGTTTCCTAGAGCAGCTCCCGATACCTTTTGATAGGTAGCTAGACGATCGGCTGAAATACCTGCTAATTTATCAGGATCTTCAGCATCTATCATTAATAGTGCTCCTTTACGTTCGATCAGCTCATCATTCATTTTGACGATCCATTCTGGGAAACAATTAAATTCTTCATCTGAGGCATGCTCAAAGTAAGCACGATCCACTTCATCATCTGACAAGTTAACATGAACACGTCCTGCACCAGCCTTATAGGCCTCTTTCACAACTAAACGGGCGAACTCCAATGCATCCACTGATGTATTGACTAATAAATATTGCCCTGGTTGAATATTGACACCGACTTTTACCAAAAGTTCTGCATATGCTTGTAATTTTTCTTCAAACGTCATATTATTTGCCTCTCTTCTGTCAAATTGTTTTTTATCATCCGCTCGCTTGTCTTCATACCATACTTTCTGTACAGGTTTCTCAGAAATTTCTCTTGACCACTTTTCATACGCTTTTTCTTCACGATATGATAAAAAAAAATGGGGTTTTCTATCACTCATATATTTACCTCCTAAACTTTGATGCCGTTAAAACGTTTTTCTTCATCGTTCACTCCTTTCTTTGTATAAAGTCGGCATTTTTGATAGATAAACATATCATTTGATATCAATATAAATCATTTTAAATAAAATATCAAGCTATTAAAACTCATTTTTTCAAAAGTTTGGTAAAAAATGTGTAAATATAGGTTCTACAGTCAATAATAAAAACCCATTTTCACAAGAGATTAATCAAAATGGATTCTTTTCTTTTTGAATGAACTGTCCTTTTTATGATCAATTAAATGAGTCCTGTTCAACTAACCACCGTTAGTTGAACAAAATTCCTTAACTTTACCTCAGGGACAAATTAGTAGTGCCTTCACCAATTACGAACAGCTTTTCCTATAATCAGCTGCTAAGTTCGAACAACATCGATGCCAACCTTGGTGAAGGAACTACTACCATCGACCAAGCGATGAAAGCCTTATCAGCCTCTTTCACAACTAAACGTGCGAAATCCAATGCAGCCACAGTTGTCTTGGCCAATAACTCCCTGGTTAAATATTTGCACCAATTTTTACCAAAAGTTGTGCATAACCTTGTAATTTTTCTTATAACGTCAAAGTATTTACCTCGCTTCTTTCATTGTTTTTATTAATACCTTAAAGATATATATTTGCTTTGTTTAAATGAATAACGGTTCCCTTACAATTTGAAATATTATCTTACTAAGTTGTAACGATAATAGAATCCACTCAACCTAATTATTTCTCAGCAACTCTTAGATTTCTTCTAAAAAACTAAAGCAGCTAATAGATTGTCAATAAAAATCTTTTAAATTAAAAAACACTTCATGCTATACTAAAAAGCGCAACTCAAAAAACCTTCCGAATTCAATTCGGAAGGTTTTTGTTGTATTAAAAAATACTGTAACTACATGGTTTCTTGGAATGGTGTTTTCGTTTTTAAAATCGCATAAATCCATTGTAAAAGCTTATTTGCACAAGCAGTAATAGCTACTTTATATGGCTTTTCTTCCTCACGTTTTAAAGTGCAGGAGGCTCGTAATCCTTATTTCGTGCGATAGTTTCAGGTGTTGTTTTCTTTTTCCGACTATCTCGAATAGAACAACGAACAAGCATATGGCAAAGCCTGCCTAGCCGCACTTGGTAATGTGATTTTTTGTGCCTTCAGTAAAAGCAGTTGAAACACTAAATACCATCGTGAGTATTAATGTACTAATTAAGCTTAGCTTAAAATGCCCAGTTACCTTTACGGAAAATTGGCTCCACAGTTCCATCTGGTAAGATACCGTCAATATTCATCTCACCGTTGCCAATCATAAAGTCCTCATGTGTTACTGAATTATTTGCACCTAACTCTTCAAGCTGATCGTTTTCTAAATCTCTTCCACCTTCTAAGCAAGTTGGATATGCTTTACCAATTGCTAAATGGTTCGATGCATTTTCATCAAACAATGTTTTAAAATATAAAATCCCCGCTGCTGAAATTGGTGAGTCATGCGGTACAAGTGCTACTTCACCTAAATAGCATGAGCCTTCATCCACACTAATAAGCTGCTGTAATAAATCATGTCCTACCTGTGCTTCAGCTTTTACAATTTTTCCTTCTTCAAATGTCAATTTAAAGCCATCGATAATATTCCCTTGATAAACCAATGGTTTTGTATTGCTTACATAGCCATTTACACCTTGTTTCATCGGTAACGTATAAACCTCTTCTGTCGGCATATTAGCAATAAAGTTCATATCATCTGGCGTTTTACCACCAACAGTAATCCATTTATGTTGTGGCACTAAGGCAATTGTTAAATCAGTACCTGGCGCTGTATAGTGAAGCTTCGCATATTTTTTATTGTTCAGAAGGAGCGCACGAGATTCTAAATTTGTTACATGTTCACGCCAGTTTTCAACAGCATTGCCTTCACCGATATGAACTGTTTTAAATATAGCATCCCATAATGCCGGTACTTGTTCCTCAGCTGCTAAGCTCGGGAACACCTTCGATGCCCACTTTGGTGAAGGGACGGCTACAATCGACCAAGCGAATAAACTTTTCATGACGGCGTTGCGATAGTTTCTTAGAGCAGCTCCTGAAACCTTTTGATAGGTAGCTAGACGATCTGCTGAAATACCTGTTAATTTATCAGGGTCTGCAGCATCAATCCACAATAGTGCTCCTTTACGTTCGATTACCTCATCACGCATTTTGACTATCCATTCTGGGAAACGATTAAATTCTTCATCTGAGGCATGCTCAAAGTAAGCTAGATCCATTTCATCATCCGAAAAGTTAACATGAACACGTCCTGCCCCTGCCTTATAAGCCTCTTTCACAACTAAACGGGCGAAGTCCAATGCATCCACTGATGTATTGACTAATAAATATTGCCCAGGTTGAATATTTACACCAACCTTTACCGCAAGTTCTGCATATGCTTGTAATTTTTCTTCAAAAGTCATATTATTTACCTCTCTTCTGTCCAATAGTTTTTGAATTGTCCTCCACTGCTTACCTCCATGCCATACTTTTTGCACAGGTTTTCCAGAGATTTTATACGTATTTTCATTACGATATGATAATAACGTTGTGGCTAAAATGTCACCTTAAAAGGCATCTAGCCAATCTAAAAAATTTTTAGTTACCGCAAAATTAACTAATTTATTAAATTCATAGTCTTGTGTTTTTGAGTCATAATATTCTCTTATCTCTCGGATATCAAAATCCATACTTTCATTCCTTTAATTTTTAAGTTCTTTAGCTGAATCAGCATTTCCCCAATCTCTTGAAGCTTTTTTCTCATACTCAACAATAGCTTACTTCAGCGTCAGGGGGTTCTTTTTTTAGTAGTGCCTTACAATCATGACAACCAAGAATGCGAGGTTCTCTTTTAGTGTACACTCGGTGAAATTTATAAGTCTGTCCATTTAGTTGAGCATTTTTTCCCTCTATGTCCTTTTCATCGAGAACGAGGTTGCTACCTTCATCATAAGTATAATAAATATAACCATAGCCACCTTTACTATAGAACCTTCTTCCTTTTTGATAACAACTATTTTCCGTAATGACAATGCCCGCAATAATCTTTGCTTCACTAACGGGGTCTAAAGCTGCAGTTGGTTCATCCAGTATAATAATCGGACTATCTTTAAATAACGCCCTACCTAGTGCGATTTTTTGCCATTCCGTTGTTCTAATTCCGTCTCTTTACTTTCGTCCGCTCCATACTTTTAGTATTTTTAAAGAAAGAATGTTTGGAGATACTTCAGTTTCTTTCAAGGGATAAATATAAGTTTACGGCTATTTTAAATTATATAAGCGGAGCTAAAGTGAATCTCCATCATCACCTTATGATATTGCAATCAGCAAGCCTTATACACGTACATCTGTCTAGTAATATTCAATTTTATCTCAGTACACGTACAGAATTTATGATTGAATTAAAGAAGAAAATGGTAGATTTTATTCAAAATGCTAATGCCTAGTATTGTTTGTGAAACCAAGTCCTAAATATTTAAGAATAATAGAATAAACAAAAGCCGATAATCCCTTAACGTACAGAAAATCGGCTTTTTCTATGCGAAAAATTACTTAGCGTACAAAATTTGCGTTTTGTTGTTGGTACCCCTTCTATCACTATTTTTAATAAATTAACCATTTAGTGTAAAAGAGAATTAATTAAATGAAACAGGTAATACATCTATACAACGTACAGTAGCCGTATTGCGTCGCTTAGGCTCCGATACCAGTTGTAAACGTCTAGGCGATTCGAGTAAACATACTATTAATTGTTGAATTGCTAGTTTACCAAACAAAGTCCCTACACAAGAATGTGGACCCCAACCGAAACCAAGATTTGGTTTTGCAGATCGATTTAGAATAATTCTATCTGGGTCGGGATATACTTCTGGATCTCTATTAGCAGCAGCAAGTAAAGTCAAAACAATTTCACCAGGCTTAATGATAGTATCCCCAATTTTAGTTTCCTTAACTGCAAAACGACTAGTTCCTGTTGCTGGTCCATCATATCTAATTAATTCATCAACTCCAGAGTCAAGTAACTCTTGATTTTTAAATTGATCAAGAATATCTGGGTGTTCTAACAATACAAGTAAAGCATTACCGAAAGATGCATATAACGTACCAAAGCTTGCAGTAAACATTGTGCCTGTAGTGTTACGCACATAATGTTCTGGTATATTAGCTTTCTGACTATTTTTTCTTATATAAGATAGAATTCCAGGCTGTTCTTCTGCTGCCAACCATTCTTCAACAAGTTCGTTGAGTTTTTTTCTTGCTGAAATACCGAGTTCTGCATTCTCTGGTACTAATCCGGAGTCCATCTGATAAGCAATAGCATCAGATATTTCTACAATAGATTCTAAGTCTGGTTCTTCTATGCCTAGCAAAATACACGTTAAACTTAATGAAAGCGGAGCTGAAACTTCTTTCATAAAATCAAATTCTATATTAGAAGCTTGTTTTTTGTAAATGTCCTCAATTAAATCATGAACTCTACGTCTAATACTTTCAATATCCTGAGAATTAAAAGCTTTTATCATTAGATTACGTAATGGCATATTAGCAGGCGGATCTAAAGTTTGAAGGTTATTTTTTATATCAGGAATATCAACACCAATACGTCGCAAATCCCTAGCAAACAATTCATGATTACGAAGAACTTCTCTACAATCTTCATATCTGGTTAGAACCCAAGATTTCATACCTTCATGCCAAAAAACGGGAGAATTTTCACGAAGTTGATGGTAAATCGGGTATGGGTTATTTAATGTTTCCGAATCCAAAGGATTATACTGTAATTCTGTTTTTGTCATAACGATTCCTCCTACATCTTTTTATGGTAATATCAGTAAATTTTTATAATATAAGTGTAACTTATGCATACAAAAAATGG
>NZ_JAQZSD010000055.1:0-29761 GCF_028674935.1 Lysinibacillus sp. CNPSo 3705
GACTGGGCGACTCCTTGGGGATCAGCGATAGAGGAACGAAGGCTAAAAGCATCACATCCTGTGATAACGCCTTCGTGACCAACATCGTGTTGGCCCGAGGCCCTGGAGCGAGCACCGCGAGTGAAGCGGCTCATCGGACGCCCCCAGGAAAGCGCCCAGTCGGAACGGAAATCAACCCCTCGTTTTGCGGAAAAGCCTTACTTTATTTAATATGATGACACCTTAATTAACTGCCTGTAAAAGCCCGAATGGTGAACTATAAAAATCAGTGGGAGATGAAACCCCACTGATTATAGTTTTACTTAATTATTCCTCAATTTTTTTGAATAGTAGACTAGCGTTGTGTCCACCAAATCCAAGTGAGTTACTCATAGCATATTTAATCTCTGCTTTTCGAGCTTCATTCGGTACATAATCTAAATCACAATCTGGATCTGGCTCTGTTAAATTAATTGTCGGTGGTAAAATGCCTTCTTTAAGTGCGAGCGCTGTGAAAATAGCTTCAACACCACCAGCTGCACCTAATAAGTGACCTGTCATTGATTTTGTAGAACTCATTGCAAGATTATAGGCATGTTCACCAAAGACTGTTTTTACTGCCTGTGTTTCAAATAAATCGTTATATGGTGTACTTGTTCCATGTGCGTTAATATAGTCTACTTGTGAAGCTTCTACGCCGCCATCAGTTAAAGCTTGCATCATTGCACGAGAAGCACCTTCTCCTTCTGGAGCTGGAGCGGTAATATGATGTGCATCTCCTGTAGCACCATAGCCAAGAACTTCTGCGTAGATTTTTGCACCGCGTGCTTTTGCGTGCTCATACTCTTCCAAAATAACAATACCCGCACCTTCACCGATGATGAAGCCATCGCGATTCTTATCGAATGGACGGCAAGCTGTTTCTGGATCTGTATTTAAAGATAATGCAGTATTTGCGCAGAAGCCTGCTACTGCCATTGTCACGATTGGCGACTCTGCACCACCAGAAATCATAACATCTGCATCGCCACGCTCAATTACTTTAAAAGCATCCCCAATGGAGTTTGTACCTGAAGCACAAGCAGTTACTGAACAAGAATTAATGCCCTTTGCCCCCAAATGTATCGACACTTGACCTGAAGCCATATCTGGAATCATCATTGGAATAAAAAATGGACTTACACGTCTTGCTCCGCGCTCTTGGAATGTTAAAAATTGCTGTTCATATGTTTCCATACCACCGATTCCTGAGCCAATCCAGACACCTGCTCGTGGTGCTAGTTCTTCATCGATTGTTAATTGTGCATCTTCCATCGCCATGATAGACGCTGCTAAGGCATACTGTGTAAAGCGATCCATTTTACGAGCTTCCTTACGTTCAATATACTTTTCAATATTGAAGTCTTTCACTTCAGCGGCAATTTTCGCTGCGAAAAGATCTTTATTTAAACGAGTTAACTCGCCAATGCCAGATTTTCCTGCTTTAATGTTAGTCCATGTTTCTTCGATGCTATTCCCTAGTGGTGTAACTGCGCCAATTCCTGTAATTACTACTCGTCGTTTACTCATTGTCTTACTCCCCTCAAGCATTTTTCGTTTTTTATTTTCCCCATCTAATTGTAACGGCACCCCATGTTAAGCCACCGCCAAATCCAACAAGTACTAATAAATCATCATCTTTAATTTTACCTGCCTCAAGCTCATCTACCAAGGAAATACCAATAGACGCTGCCGACGTATTCCCATATTTATGAATCGTTTTCGACATTTTTTCCGGTGGTAGTTCTAGACGCTCACGAGCAGATTCCATAATTCGAATATTCGCCTGATGCGGCACTAAAAAATCTACGTCTTCTTTTGTTAAACCTGCTTTTTCTAATACGTTTACTGCAGATTCACCCATTTGACGAACTGCAAACTTAAATACTTCACGGCCATTCATAGCGATTGTGTCCTGCTGTGTTAAGTACAAATTCTTTCCACCTGTACCGTCTGCACCAAGCTCAAATGATAAAATACCTCTACCTTCTGATACCGGACCAACGACTGCTGCACTTGCACCGTCACCGAATAACACAGCGGTATTTCGGTCTTCCCAATCAAGTACTTTCGATAGTTTTTCAACACCTACTACTAAGACATATTTATAAGCATTTGATTCTACAAATTGCTTTGCTGTGACTAAACTATATATAAATCCTGAACAAGCAGCCGCTTGGTCCATCGCAGCCGCATTAACTGCTCCAATTTGCTCTTGAACCATACATGCTACACTTGGAAAATTTTGATCTTGTGTTACTGTTGCTACAAGTATTAAGCCTATTTCCTCTGGTGTAATACCTGCTTTTGCAATAGCCTCTTTTGCAGCAGCTACTGCCAAATCTGAAGTTTCTTGGTCATCTGCAGCAAAACGGCGTTCTTCAATCCCTGTACGAGTTCGAATCCATTCATCCGAAGTGTCCATCATTTTTTCTAAATCAAAATTTGTAACGACCTTCTCCGGAACGTATTTGCCAATTCCTATAATACCAGCGTTCATTTAGCAACCCCTCTGCTTTCTTACTATCAATTATTAGTAACTGGTCATAATTATAACTCATAATGAAGTATTGGTGCAAGATGAATTAAATTTAACGTCCCTTATTACTAACGTGGGGGTCATTTCCGTTCCGACTTGGGGCACCCGATATGTTTTAGAGAATCACCCATCCGCACCGGAAATCATGCAAGAAAAAGCATTACTTTTGGGAATAAGTGAAGCTGCTGAAAAAAATTAAAAATGGCGGTTAATGCAAAAAAAAGCTGCAATAAATCTGCAGCTTTAGCCTTGTTAATAGATAAATTATCAACAACGTAAAAGTCGATAGCGTAAAAAGATGAAAGGTGGCTCTCGCATGAATCTGCGTATGTCCAATCTATGCTCTAATAGGTCGTTAAGGATCATCTTCTCTTTGGAACATTTTATGCTCTGAAGACATTGCTTGGTGTGTTGCACTACGGAAGATTTCAAACGACGTGTTGTACATTTCTTTTTGTTAGGTTTGCTACCGTAGTTGTATGAACGTAATGGCTGACGCTTTAATGGTCTGATGTTGCGGTGGTGCTTTCGGTTCAATAAACAACGTTGAGTAATACGCATCCGCAATGGTAATAAAGTAAATCACAAAAAGTAATTGTTTCATTCAATGGTTCAAAATTTTATTTCTCCCTTTTTTCAGTTCTATCAATTCGAATTGTCTAGTTATACTACGAATGATATGTAAAAAAGTTTCAAATCAAAAAAATGACCCATACAGATGACCCAATTCGCTATGAGATACCTTAAAACTCAACATTAGTTTAAATAAAAGATAACCATACGCTCACCATAAAATAAAATGGCAGCGAGTATGAACCACTTTTTCCTAAAACTTTTCTCTATAACTTCTTCACGCATTAAAACAATGATAATAATTATTACCTGCCATTAATGTAGAATCTAAGAAAAGATACACTTCGTGGTGAAACTGGAAATCGAAAGTAGGCATGAACCAATCGATTATTTTTCCACATTCAAACAACCAAGGACTCTCTCTAGCATCAGCATTTACAACGTCTTCGAATTTCGCCATTCCAATGAAATTGCATGAAAGTACAAATTAGAATTATCGTTGTGACAAATTCGCCATGTTTCACAGAAAAGGTTTTTTTTTTTTCGATTTATGTTATGATATGATAATGATATAAAAAAGTTCGGTTGAGGTGAAATTAATGCAATATATCGTAACATTCATATGGTCATTCCTACTAGTTTCAATGTTAAACTACGTAGTAAGCTCTGTACTTGGTGTTGATTTTGATTTCCAAACTGCTGTTGTCACATCAGTTGTATTTACAATTCTTGTTTTCATCATCGGAGCAGTTATTCCAAACGAGTCAACTCCAGAAGCTGCAGACAATCATTAATTCAACTAGAAAAAACCTGTTTCGCTCAATGCGGAACAGGTTTTTTTGTTATTTTTCAACTATGCAATGACCATCATGCATTCTAATGTGCAATGTTTCACCTGGTAATACTTCACCTCGAAGCAATTCTTTTGCAACCGCAGTTTCAATATAGCGTTGCACGAAGCGTTTTAGTGGTCTAGCGCCAAACTGAGCATCTGCTCCTTGTTCTACAACCCAGTCAATTACATGTTGTTCTACTTGTAAAGTAATGTCTTGCTCAGCCACTCGTTTGACAAGCTGTTCGACATATTTCCAAGCAATCGCAGTAAAGTGTTCATCTGATAATGCATGGAACATAATAATATCATCCATACGATTTAACAGCTCTGGTTTAAAGTGTTGACGCAGTGCAGCCATCACTAAATCCTCAACTGCAACATCGTCTTCCTTCGCTTCCATTAAATAGCTTGAGCCAATGTTAGAAGTTAAAATGATCACTGTGTTCGTAAAGTTGACCATACGACCTTGGCTATCCGTAATGCGTCCATCATCTAATATTTGCAGTAAAATATTTGCAACATCAGGATGGGCTTTTTCAATTTCATCTAATAACACTACTGAATATGGATTTCGACGAACTGCTTCTGTTAATTGACCACCCTCTTCATAGCCAATATAGCCTGGAGGTGCCCCTACAAGACGTGATACACTATGTTTTTCCATATATTCACTCATATCAATGCGAATAAAATGATCCTCAGAATCAAACAGCTGTGCCGCTAGTGCCTTTGCAAGCTCTGTTTTACCAACACCTGTTGGCCCTAGGAATAAAAAGCTACCAATTGGTCGATGCGGGTCTTTAATACCAGCTCTAGCACGCCATACCGCTTCTGTAACAAGCTGTACAGCATTATCTTGTCCGACTACACGCTCATGCAATGTATCTTTTAAGCGCAATAATTTTTCACGCTCACCTTCTACTAATTTCGTCACTGGTATCCCCGTCCAGCGTGAAACGATAGATGCGATTTCATCAGCTGTTACCTCTTCACGTAAAATACGTGATTCCGTACCATTCTCTAATTGTTTTTCCATCTCTTGAATTTCCTTTTCAAGTGTAGGAATTTTACCATGTCGTAGTTCAGCAGCTTTATTTAAATCATATTTACTCTCTGCTTCATCTAAGTCACGACGGTATTTATCAAGTTTTTCACGTTTTTTCTGAATGCCGTGTAACGCTTCTTTTTCTGTTTCCCATTGTTTACGCATGCCCTCTGAGGATTCTTTCAGCTTTGTTAATTCCTCACTGAGTTGCTCTAAACGTTTTTTACTTGCCTCGTCCTTTTCTTTACGTAACGCTTGCTCCTCAATTTCGAGCTGCATAATACGGCGCGTTACTGCATCCAACTCCTGTGGCATGGAATCTATTTCTGTTCGAATCATCGCACATGCTTCATCGATTAAATCGATGGCCTTATCTGGCAGGAAACGCTCTGTAATATAACGATTTGAAAGCTCTGCTGCCGCTACAATCGCACGGTCATGAATACGTACTGCATGATGTAACTCAAAGCGCTCTTTCAAGCCTCGTAATATGGAAACGGTATCTTCAATAGATGGCTCCCGTACAAGCACTTGTTGAAAACGACGCTCTAAAGCAGGATCCTTTTCAATATACATACGGTATTCGTCTAATGTTGTAGCCCCGATACAATGTAGCTCACCTCGTGCAAGCATTGGCTTCAGCATATTCCCAGCGTCCATCGCACCATCTGTTTTACCTGCACCAACAATTGTATGAATTTCATCGATAAATAAAATGATGCGCCCCTCGGAGTCTTTTACCTCTTTTAAAACACCTTTTAAGCGCTCTTCAAATTGTCCACGATAACTAGCACCTGCTATCAAAGCACTCATATCTAACTCATACAATATGCAATCCTTTAACCCATCAGGCACATCACCCTTTACGATACGTTGGGCTAACCCTTCTACAATTGCTGTTTTACCAACCCCCGGCTCACCTATTAAAACAGGGTTATTTTTCGTTTTACGTGTTAATATACGAATGACATTTCGAATTTCTTCATCACGTCCGATTACCGGATCCATTTTACCGTTTTTTACTTCATCTATTAAATTACGTCCAAATTTTTCTAATGGTTTTTTGTCATCTGTTTGTTGAAATTGCATATTTAGCACTCCTTTTCAATAATGTTAAGCGGAATCTCGTTTGCCATTCTGTTTCACAAAAAATGTTTGACCTTTTTTGACTAACTTTATTTTACAACACACGACAAACCTCCGCAAAGAATTAGCCCTAAAATTTCTTCCCTTATAACTGGAAAATTACGTTATAATAAAAGTATGTTTCTTAGATTTAGTATCGAAATTGTTCACCATCCTTTTGTAATAATTAGACATCTTTTACAAAAAGAAAGCGATGTGTTGGAAATATGGTTATAATGGATTATATACAAGAAAAATTTCATGATCTTTTTCAAAAGCACGGTGTTTTTATTAAAGTAAATAAGGATAGTAAAATTTTTTTAGAGGGCGAACGTGCGCAAGAAATTTATTATATAAAAACAGGAGCTATCTCGATTAGCCAGGAAACAGAGAATGGGAAGGAATTAACCATTCGTATTTGTGGTCCAGATAGTATTATTGGAGAAGGCTCATTATTTTGTAAACTTACGTATAATTCTATGACTGCTAAAGTTTTAGAACCCTCTAGTTTATTTGTACTAAGCCGTGAATCATTGGAACTTTTACTAGTGGAACAACCTAATTTAATGGTGGAATATATGAAATGGTTGCAAACAGAAAATTTAAAACATCAAAGTCGTTTGCGCGATTTAGTTTTAAATGGTAAAAAGGGCGCTTTATTTTCAACACTCATCCGCCTTTCAAATACTTATGGTAAGCCTTTAGAAAATGACACTATTTATATTGACCTCCCATTAACAAATACAGAAATCGCTAATTTATGTGCGACGAGTCGCGAAATGATTAATCGCATGCTTAATGACTTAAAGAAGCGAAATATTATATCCTTCGAAAAAGGTTATATTACCATTCACGATTTACAATTTTTAAAGGATGAAATTGCCTGTGAGAATTGTCCGTTACAAATATGTCGTATTGATTAAATCGTTATACGCAAAATCCCCGCTTATGAGTTGTAAGCGGGGATTTTTTATAATGGTCAAGGAAATCGTTGTGTATATTATGAGGGAGATTTCCGTTCCAGGCTACTCGCTTTCCTGTGGGCGAGCGTCGAGTAGCCTGGAACTCCAATCAGCGATAGCGTAGAACTTTTATAAATTTCGGAACAACTTATAGCAGTGATGTAATTGTATATTGTTGCCGCTGACACTTCGTTTTCGGCAGACGAAACCTTTTTGTTAAAGTTGTGTATTTGCTCTTTGGAAGGTGGATGTCGATAAAAATGAAAAGTTGGGTGATAAAACGTGAAAGTTTATCGATAAAATTTAAAAGTTGGGCGATAATTCCTAAAAGTGTTCCGATAAAACTAAAAAGTTGGGTGTTATTTTGTTAAAACGTACATCATGTGATTCAGTTGATTGGAGTTCAGACTGGGCGACTCCTCAGGGATCAGATCACAAAGCGAGTGAAGCGGCTCACCGGACGCCACCAGGAAGCTTTGCTCTGTGCGAAAGCGAAGCGTCAGCTACAAAGCGCCCAGCCGGAACGGAAATCAACCCCTCGTTTTGCCGAAGAGCCCTATTTTGATTAGCACAATGGTTTTTTGATGCAAAAATCCCCGCTTACTGTTGCAAGCGGAGATTTTTTATCTGCTTTATGTGGACTTAGCGTACACCTAATGCCATTTTTGCATAGCGTGACATTTTATCTTTTGACCAAGGTGGATTCCATACAATGTTGACATTTGTACTTTTTACCTCTGGAAGCTCACCTAAAGCTGTATTCACTTGATCAACAATAACAGGTCCTAGCGGGCAACCCATAGAAGTTAATGTCATTGTAACAGTTGCTACACCTTCTTCATCTAACTCTACATCATATACTAAACCTAAGTTGACGATATCAATACCAAGCTCAGGGTCAATTACATTTTCTAATGCACCTAACATGCTGTCTTTCATATCTTGATCCATCTGTATTTCTCCTTCCGTCACAGTGTTAACTTAATCATAGCAGATGCATCTTATTATGCCAAATGCTGTGCAAGCCATTCAGTTGCTGCTAACATACCGTCTCGTGACACAGCATGGCCCGCTCTTTTATTTGCTAAAAATTTTAAGTCTTCTGGATTTTGTTCATAGTATTTGCGTAAAGATAAATAAAAATTATACGTTTCATTAAAAGGAACGGTTTTATCTAATTCCCCATGCCAAAATAACACAGGTCTTCCTGCGAATTTTTCTGGTGTTAGACTGACATCATATTTAGCAAGAAGCTCATTCGTTTGTTGTACTTCTTCTTCGGACATTGGCAATTTTACACCGCTTTTAGCGAATTGCTGTAATTGATACTCCGCTAATTTAAGAAACCCTGGCGCACCCATACATACTGCTGCTGTATTAATCCAGTCATAACGCTTTAAACAACCTGATGTTACTATTCCACCCATCGATGTACCAGCAACGCCAATTTTATCATTCAGTAATAATTTTTTATTCTTTAATTCATTATATAATTGTTCAACTTCATGAATAGAATTTAAAACGATATCCCAAAAATGTAAGCTCATTTTCATCTCAGATAGACCTTCACTACGGTCGCCATGTAATTTTGCATCTGGTAATAGGACACGCACCCCCCTGCCTACTAATTGGTATGCATAATGTAAGTTATGTTCTTTTGCACTCATAAAGCCATGTAAAAAAATCACTACCGGGGTTTCTTCATTCATACTTGCCGTATGTATATGTAATAAAGGAATATTTCCCCACAATTCTTTTTCAACAATCATCTTTGTCACTCCCAATTTTTGTCTCATCTTTATGTTAGCAAACTTTTCTCACTGTGACAAAATTTTGACGAATGGATGACAAAGAGATACTATTCAAATTATAGGAAAGGGGCAATAAGCTATGAAACCGCATTTAATCGTTTTGGACTTAGATGGTACGTTATTAACGGACCAACAACAAATTTCAACAAAAACTAAAAAAACATTATTGCAGGCAAAAGAACAAGGCCATCAAGTGATGATTGCTACAGGTCGTCCTTATCGTGCGAGTGATATTTACTATCACGAGCTTGGCCTTACAACGCCCATCGTGAATTTTAATGGTGCTTACGTCCACCACCCAAAAAATGCTGCTTGGCAAACTATGCATACTCCTATTGATTTAGGTGTAGTGCATGATGTCGTCGATTCCATTAAGAGCTATGAATACGAAAATATCATTGCTGAAATTAAGGACGATATTTATGTGCATACAGAAGATGAACGGATATTAAATATTTTTAATATGGGGAATCCAAAAATTACTCTTGGAGATCTCTATACTCATTTACTTGATGACCCAACTAGTTTACTAATTCAAGCGAATGATGTAAATTCCACGATTATTCGTGATCATTTACAGGCTGTTCATGCAGAGGTCATCGAACATCGTCGTTGGGGTGCACCGCTTCACATTATTGAAATTGTTCGCCGTGGCTTAAATAAAGCAGTAGGAATCGCTCATGTAGCAAAAGATTTAGGAATCCCACGCGAGCGTATTATTGCATTCGGTGATGAAGATAACGATTTAGAAATGATCGATTATGCAGGCATCGGTGTAGCAATGGGCAATGGCATTCCTGCATTAAAAAATATTGCCAATGAAATTACTACAACCAATAATGACGATGGCATCGCTAAAATACTCATCGATCGCTTGAAATTAACCTAGTTAAGTAGTAATTTGAAAATAAATACCCTATTTTTTTCTGTTTAACTTTATTCAAGAGTACTCTTTATTCGCTGAGTACTTATTGAATAAAGTTAAACATCCTATGTTGCAATTATACTGAAACTCGATATGATAATATATCTATATAATATTTCATTCGAAATAGTTTTGAGAAACATAGAGTGGAAAGTGAAAGCTCGACACTTGTTCACCTGTTATGTAGTATAGGTATTTGAAAACTTCTCATATAGAATATTAAATTAGGGGGACAAATGATGAAAATTTTTACTGATAGTGGATGCGATTTACCAAAGTCTTACTATGAAGAAAACAATGTTGAACTTCTTCCACTACGCGTGCAATTGAACAATAATGAATATGATGATGTCGTTTCAATTGATTCCAAAGAAATTTACGATGCTATTCGTCAAGGTGCTCACCCAAAAACATCCCAAGTATCACCTGAGATTTTTCTCAACCATTTCGAAAATCTAGCAAAGAATGAAGAGGAAGGGATTTATATTGCCTTTTCATCGGAATTATCAGGCACCTATAATACGGCGGTCATGATTCGCAATCAAGTGCAGGAGCAATATCCCTCCCTTAAATTAGCTATTATCGATTCTAAATGTGCTTCACTTGGTTTTGGCCTAGTAGTCGAAGAAGCGGTTCGACTTCGAAATACAGGTGCTTTATTGGAAGAAATCGAAGCAAAAATCACAGCTCTTACCCCACAAATGGAACACTTATTTACGGTTGAGGATTTAGATTACCTTGCTAAAGGTGGGCGTGTATCAAAGGCAAGCGCATTTCTTGGAGGGCTCCTAAGCATTAAACCAATTTTAAATGTAGAGGACGGGAAGCTTGTGCCGATTGAAAAATCTCGCGGGCGCAAAAAAGCCATCGCTCGCATGTTAGATTTAATGCAAGAACGCGGCGATGATTTTTCCGATAAAATTGTTGGTATTAGTCATAGTGATGATGTGGACTTTGCCAACGAAGTAAAGGCTTCTATCCAAAAAAGATTTTCACCAAAAGCCATTCAAGTAACAATGATTGGCTCAGCAATCGGCTCACACGTTGGACCCGGAACAATTGCAATCTTCTTTACGAATAAAAGCTATCAAGCTTAACAAAAACCCCCTCCGCACTTAAAAAGTGTTGAGGGGGTCTGTCATTTTATTTTGTAGTAACTACCTGTAAATGAAGGGATGAAGCACCCTTTATGATTGAGCATCTTGCTCATTACGACGTACTTTACCTCGTCTAATAATAACAACCACAAATGCTATGAATATAACCCATACTAATCCTAGTGCTACCATATAAGGTACATTTAATCCTTCATCATCTCTAACTTGATAAATCTCTACCATTTCACGATTTAAAATAACCGGATACACGTCTTTTTCATTAATACGGACTTTTTCTTGATGGATAATACCATTTAACATTTTACCTTCCCCAAGCTGAGCAGGTGTTAAATCAACGCGTTGTGTTTTACTAGTGTTGTTAACCATGATGACCCATTTTTCTTTATCGGATGTACGTGTAAATACAAGCAGGCCATTTTCATTTGTAATAACATCAAAATCACCGTTGCGTAATGTCTCAGATTTATTACGTAACGATTGAACATTTTTAATATATTCGATTAATTCATCATCTGTTTTAAAGTTAAAAATTTGATGTGTATCTGGCTTTGTTTCCCCGTTCATCGCAATTTCTGTACCATATTGCACAACTGGAATTCCTGGCATCATAAATAAAGCACCCATCGCCATTTTCAAACGCGTTGGTGGGAACATATTTTCTGTTGCAGAATCAAATGTGAAACGACGCGTTTCTAGGGAATCGACCATAATCTGAGTTGGCTTTTCACCCGTAAAAGGTTCCATCAACTTAGAAGAATCCATATCCACATTTTTAAATATATTACGATAAATATCAGCCGTAGCCGGTGAAATACTTGCATCAAAGTTTGCATCACTTTCTTCATTCGAAATGACATAGAGCGATTTTTTCGAATCTTTTAATGCTTTAATCACTTCATTGATAAATCCTGTATCAATCCCAGCAATATTTGTTAAACGTAGCCCACCAACATTATATGTAGAGACAAAATCTGTTGCTGATTTAATAAGTGCTTCTTGTACATCTTTGTTTGTTAAGTCCCACTGTACTTGTCCATTATTTGTTGAAGCAATCCAATCTTTTTTCGCTGGATCTTTTGCCCACTCATGATTCGGACTTACATTGTTTAGTGGGAAATCAACCATGATCGATACATTTTTAGCTTTATAGGCCTCAATGACACTTTGGAATTCCTCAGATGTACCAAAATGACGCTCAATTGTAGAGTAGCTCGTCGGCATCGATCCATCATATTTCTCAGTGGCAAAAATCGGCCCAATAGAAACGATTGTAAAGCCCATCTCTCCGATAAATTTTAGTTTTTCCTGTAAGCCTACAAAATCGCCTCCTGCAAACTTAGTAGGGTCTTGCGTATTTGTATCAAAATCGTTAGTGCCCGAACCATTAAAGAAACGGTCAACGAGTAAATCATAGATGCTTTCTTCTGCAATTGTTCTTGTCGATGCTTCATCAGCATACGCAATTGGTGTAGCACTCACTAATGAAGTTGCTAGTAAAAGCGATGCAGCTGTCGCACTTATCCACTTCTTGAATTTCACTTTTAATCCCTCTCTTTCAAACCAATCCATCGTCATTTTACCAAATAAAATAGGCACGTCGCTATCATTTAAAAATATTTTCCGAAAATGCAAAATTAATTACGACAAAAAGGTGTCAACTTCTCCTTCGAATACAGTTTATCGACTTGGTAGCAGGACCCGAGCAATTTTTCGAGTTACATGAGCATTTCTTCGGCTAACCTGATAGTTTTCTGACCTCCCCAAGCGCTACTACCTAACCAATTTCATCTTCTCTCCAAAATAAAAAGCCGTGAAGCGAAATCTTCACGACCTTTCCAAATAATTATGCTAAGAAATTTTGCCCTATTGGCAGTTTGAAGCCTAAATACAATGTAATGAATAAGAATACTGCAAATAAAATCCAAAACAGACCATTTGGTTTATTTTTCTTTTGACGAACTAATACCATTTCCATCATACCAATAACTAAAATACCACCTAAGAACTTAAGACCATATTGCATTGGATCATTAGCTTGGTATTTGAAGAATAGTGCCCCACCAGTAATGATAATTAAAATGTAGAATAAACGTAATGTCATATGTAAGCCTTTTGACTGCTTGCCCATTAATGCCGCAATTAAAAAGATTACGATTGCAACTACCCAAGTAGTAATATGCAAATGCGTTTGGCTAGTTAAGAAATTCATTATTTTCCCACCTCATATTCTTTTTTCTATCAAACTCTATCCTACCATGTGATGGAAAGGGTTTCAAACATTACAATAGTGTTCATGTAATATAAAACAATTACGCCGAGGCATAATTGTGCTGTCGCTACAGATCAACAATGCCGAAAAGAAGTTAAAAATCCGCTGAGGTAAACTCACGCGGATTTGGAATATTATTCAAAATGATTTACTAACGTACCGATGCCCTGGATAGACACTTTCACAGTATCCCCAGCTTTTAAAAATTGTGGCGGATTCATGCCTTTGCCTACACCTGCTGGAGTACCCGTTAAAATAACATCACCTGGCTCTAATGTTACATGCTGAGATAAAATCGATACTAATGATTCTACAGTGAACATCATATCTTTTGTTGAGCCGTTTTGACGCACTTCATCATTCACTTTTGTTACCACTGTTAAATCTTGTGGATTCGGAATTTCATCTTTTGTTACAAGGTAAGGTCCAAGTGGACAAGTTCCTTCCAAGCTTTTTCCTAAGAAGAATTGCTTATGTTTTTCTTGTAAATCACGAGCTGTTATATCATTGGCAATCGTGTAGCCAAATACATAATCATAGGCTAAGTTTTTCGGAATATTTTTACCTCGTTTACCAATGACAACTGCTAATTCGCCTTCATAATCCATTTTCGATGAAAGATCAGCATGAATAGAAATTGTTTGGCCATCAGCTGCAATAGCAGTCGGAGATTTTGTAAATACCATTAAGTCTATTGGAGCTGCCTCTGCCCCCATTTCTTTAGCATGTTCATCATAGTTTTTCCCAATACACATAATGTTTTTTGGTGTACGTGGAATCGGTGATAACCACTCAATTACTGTAAATTCACGTTTGAAACTTTCTGCACGGTCTGATTTTTCAGCGGCTTCTACTAATTTACGAATCTGTTCAACAAAATCAAAGCCTAGAGCAATGCCATCTACAATTGAACTTGAAAAAGAAGGGAGAACTTGAAGTTCATTTTGAATAGCGAGTACATCCCATACCGCTTCTTCTTTTTTTACTTTTGGTCCAAAACTTACATGTCCACCTAATTTAAACGATAAAATTTTCATGATTTTCAGAGCTCCTTCTTTTTTCTACATAATACAACAATATTATAGGAATTGCCTTACTTTTGCGACAATTATTTTTATTCCTATTAAATCGTGGGCTCATCACCATAACGTGGGTTGATTTCCGTTCCGGATGGGCGCTTTCCTGGGGGCGTCCGATGAGCCGCTTCACTCGCGTTGCTCGCTCCAGGGTCTCATCTGTGACGCTGATCCCCAAGGAGTCGCCCATCCTCCACTACAATCAACTTATATACATAACATACGTTTTAACAAATGCTATCCCAACTTTTAATAATGAGCCAAGTCACGATTAATTATTCTTATTATACAAGACGTATTCATTAACTATATGTTGCCGACACGCTGAATACAATTAACTTACTTTAGTTTTCGCTTTATATGTTAACTTGCGCCATAAAGCCTCTAACGGGCCTTGTTGCCATTTCGCTAGGCAAATTTCTGCCACAATCATTTGGACAATAATAATACCGACTGCAATTAACACACCTGTTGCGACGCTCACTTTTCCATACCAGCCAAATCCAAATTGATAAAATAAACATGTTCCAATGATTGATTGAAGTATGTACATCGTTAATGACATGCGCCCTATTTTTGCAAAAGGACTAAGCAGCTTTGGTATAACTGGAAGTAAACAAAGTAAAACAATGAGCCCCGTATAGCCAACTGCTAAAATTGGACCGCCTATGTAAACTTTCAAGTAGTCTAGCAAATAAGTACGCGTAAACATGACTGGTAAGCTCTTAATAACAATGCCAATTGCTAATCCAGCTATTGCTAATGCTAGCCAAAGCCATTTTAGCTCCTTTGCTCGTTCCACTAAATGCCATTTAGATGCCGCGGCACCCATTAACATAAATGGTAAAATTGTAAATAACGCTACAAACCACATGCCGATCCCCGCCTGAACAGATAAATCGGTTAAACGTTGCATAAATGCATCCATCCAACTGCCCGTTCCGTAAGAAGTTATCGCCTGCTCTACCGAAGTAATATCTAAATACTCATCAATTTTCATATTAAAATTAATATATCCTACAATGAATAACATAAAAACTTGCATAACGCCGTTAATCACAATACCTATTGACAATAACCAAATAGGGTGAAGACGTAGTAAAAGCAATAAAAAAATGCCGCAAAATGCATACATCATCAAAATGTCGCCCCACCAAATGAGCACAGCATGGAGCAAACCAAATACAAATAATACAGAAAGTCTTCGCAGTCCTATTGCATAAAAATTTTGATCACGACTTTGCGCTTTCTGCCACTGCATAGCAAGCCCATAGCCAAATAACATGGCAAACAGCGGATAAAAACTACTTTGTACATAAATATCTAAATTTTGCTGCCACACTATATCAGATGGTGTTGTAAACCATGATGCCAAATCAATATATGGCATCGGCAAATAAAAGGCAAACATATTAACGAGTAAAATGCCTAGTAAGCTAATACCTCGCAAAATATCTAATGTTGCGACGCGCTCCTGCAACATTGTCGGTTTTAACTCCACAAAATAGCCTCCTCTATGTATACGGCGAAAACAGAGCTCTCTAACATTCATTCCTTTATATGAAATTATAGCAGATTGCCCTGTTACACCTGTTCACTTATGCATGTAAAGCCCGTTCAATATCGAATAAATATAGAACTTTATCACTCACTTTGATATGAAGGATAGATTCAATCGCCTCACTATAAACTCTCAGCTGAACGCCATATCGGCCTAAAAGTTCCTTTGTTAGGGCTGGCTCCTCAGCAAAATGTGATTGAATGCGATCTGTTTTATAATCAAGCAAAATCCATTCACCATTCTCATCCTCAAATAAGCAATCAATAATCCCTTGCACAATTTGAGCGTCGCCATCTTCATCTACTCTACTAATCGTAAATGGCAGTTCTCTTCGGATTGTTTTTGCTTTTTTAAAGCGTTGTCCAATATCTGTTGCAAAGAAATTATATATTTTTTTCCATGGGACAATCTTCCCCTCCGCCTCGGTCAGAAGCTGTCTTGCCACTAAATTAGC
The DNA here is from genome assembly GCF_028674935.1 of Lysinibacillus sp. CNPSo 3705. NCBI lineage: Bacteria > Bacillati > Bacillota > Bacilli > Caryophanales > Bacillaceae > Lysinibacillus > Lysinibacillus sp. CNPSo 3705. Next base: position 16,312 of record NZ_JAQZSD010000055.1, read on the forward strand.
GACAAAGTCTTTAACCTCCTGGACATCCGTAAAGCCGTTTTGAGGTACATGTTGCATGACTGTATGGACTGCTGTTCCTATTTCTGCACCTGTTAGCTGTTTGTCCTGTAAAAAGGTTGGACGGGGCGCAATAGTCGTCGTTTTTTGCTTAGAAGGTACTGAAAAGTAATATTCAGGCTCCTCCTGTCGCTGTAAATTTTCTAAACGCTTTATTTCACTTACAGATATTTTTGAACGTTTTTGTGTTGATGTCTGAAATGCATAATGTGCTTGAAAACGCTTCGTAATTTCCGACAGCAAGGCTTCGTCCTCTGGCGTTGCTAGCAATGGCTGTACCTCATCCTCTAACACCTGTATGTCATACGCAAAATGGCTTGTTTCAACAGCTCTTACCCACCAATGCGATATGTCTTCAGATGCCTTATAGGAAGAAGAAGCAATTTTTGCAAAATCTGCATGTCTCGCAACTGCTGGCCCAAGCCAATCAAAGTAGCTATTAGCCCGCGCACGTAAATACTCTTGTAATGGGGCATCCATAGGTAAACTTTGAGCATCCTGCCAGTTTTCGAGCGTCTTACGCCAATTTTTTACGGAGCCTACTAAAATAAGTCGCTCCTTTGCACGTGTCATCGCTACGTATAATACACGCATTTCCTCAGCCCGCATTTCAAGCTCCTTTTTCTCCTTTAGCGCTAAAAATGGTAGCGATGTATACGTAATACGATTTTCTGGATCAATTGCCTTCACGGCAAGGCCAAAATCTTGATCGAATAAATATGGATTGTGGAAATCCATTTTATTAAACGGTCTCCCCATCCCTGCAACAAAGACAACAGGGTATTCCAAACCTTTTGAAGAGTGGATCGTAACAAGACGCACAACATCATCCTTTTCTCCAATCGATTTAGCTGTTCCTAAATCATCTCCACGCGTACGCATACGATCAATAAAACGTAAAAAGCGAAATAGTCCTCGAAAGGCTGTTTTCTCATACATTAAAGCACGATCATGTAAAATGCGTAAGTTGGCCTGACGTTGCTTACCATTTGGCATAGCACCAACCATCTCATAATAATGCGTGTCTAAATAAATTTTCCAAATTAAATCTGACAGTGAACCACGTCGTGCTAAATCTCGCCAGTTTTCAAATGCTAGCATAAATCGTTGAAGCTTGACAAAAGTATCTGAATGCACACCATGCCCATCACTTCGAATAAATTGCCTTAATGCATCATAAAATGGTGCTTTTTTATCTGCTAACCGTATTTTTGCTAGCTCATTTTCTGTTAAGCCAACAAATGGTGCACGTAGCACTGAAGCTAAAGGAATGTCCTGATATGGATTATCGACAACCTTTAGTACATTCAGCATAATCATGACTTCAAGCGCATCAAAATATCCTTTAGCGGACTCCGCATAGAGAGGGATTCCCGCAAGCTTAAATTCCTCCACTAAATCTGTTGACCATGTCATTGAACGCATTAAAATCACAATATCACTATATTTTAATGGACGTTCTGTCTTCGTTTTTGTATCGAATACGGTTGTCCCATCCTCCATCATCTGCCGAATACGCTCAATGATAAAACGTGCCTCATACTGTGATTTTTTTAATTCCTCTAGTTCAGAGGCATCGCTTGCAATGTCTTCCGCCTCTTCGTCCAATGCCTCTTCTTCAGGAGGATGCATGATAACTAGCTCTACCGGAACTTCTTTATCATCATACGGCGCTGCTGGCTTTAATGAAGCATTTTCATCATAAAGAATTTCCCCTACACGCTCACCCATTATTTGTGCAAATACATAGTTTGTAGCGTTCAACACTTCTTTTCGACTACGAAAATTAGCATTTAAATCTATCCGCATTCCCGTTAAATCTGGGGCCTCTAGAAACTCACTATACTTTCGCATAAAAAGCTTCGGTTCTGCTAAACGGAAACGGTAAATACTTTGCTTCACGTCCCCAACCATGAATAGATTTCCATCTTGCTCACTACCTGTTTTCACAAGCTGCAATATTGTTTCTTGGAGCATATTTGTATCTTGATATTCATCAACAAGTACTTCTTTAAACCGTTGTTTCAAATCTAGTGCAACAGGTGAAGACTGTAATTTACCTTCAACTTCTACAGTTAAAATTTGCAATGCGAAATGCTCTAAATCCGAGAAATCAATAATTCCTCGTTCTAATTTTGCCATGCGGAACCGTTCACTAAAAATATTTGTTAATTCGACTAATGTTCCGATCGTTGGACCCATTAATCGTATTTCTTCAAGCAAGCGTGCAGGAGTACGAACAAAATAAGTCTCTTTCAGCTTATTGACAATTTTTTTAGCTGACTCACGTTTTTTCTTGGCAAGCTCTTGTAACTCTACATCTACTAAAGCATCCTTTGATACACGCTTTAATGTTGACCATTTCACCGTACCAAAATAATCAAAGAGTTCCTGCCACGTTCCTTCACGACTAATACGAATACCTTCCTGAATCATCGCAAAATCCATTTCTGCGGTTTCAGCATATGGCGCCGGTCCCTCGGGCTGTAATGTAATAGCACGCATTTCAGAAATTAAAACGAATGCCTCCTCAAGACTATGCTTGACTGTTAACTTCACATATTTCGACAGCTCTAAATCATCAATGGTTACGTCCGCTGCTAAGTCATATGTCTCTGGTAGACTACGAAGCCATTTTAGAGGCTCTGCATGTACACGAGACGTATCATATAGCTTGCTTATTAATGTTTCAATAGCTTGATCATCACGATCCGACGTAAAGCTATCAACGAGGTGGTAGATTGCTTGAACTTGTGCCTCATCCTCAGAATCGTAAGCATCTTCTAATACTTCTGCCAATATATCGTCCCTTAGCAACGCAACCTCTGCCTCATTCGCTATACGAAAGCCTGGGTCAATATCTAACATATAGGCATATTGTTTAACGATTGCTAGACAGAAAGAATGTAGCGTTGAAATTTGTGCTTTATTGACAAGGCTTAGCTGGCGTCGTAAATGGTTGGAAGTTGGATTTTCTGCAATAGCCTTTTCAAGCGCCTCCGCCATACGGTGACGCATCTCAGCAGCAGATGCATTTGTAAATGTAACGACAAGTAATTCATCCACGTTGATGGGATCTTCTATCGCAACTACCTTTTCAATCATGCGATTAATAAGTACTGCCGTTTTACCAGAGCCTGCCGCAGCCGATACAAGTGTATCCTGACCGCTTGCATAGATGGCCTTCCATTGGTCGTCAGTCCACGTTACTTCCGCTGGCTTTTCGGGTATTTTTTGTACCAACTTACTTCATCTCCTTCCGAATTTTCTCAACGATATCATTCGGTTTTGCTTGCTGTAATTGACGATAGCTTTGCTTGCCATCAGATGGGTCGAATTGACAAACAGCTGTAAATTGACAGTAATCACATGCTGTTTTTGTTTTAAGTTTATAAGGACTAATGGACGTATCTCCTGCTAAAATTCCATCACCAGCCTCTTGATGCTTGCGCCGTACAAAATGCTGTAGATTTTTCATATCATTAACAGGTACTATACGCGACTGAGATTCTGAAGGTGTCCCATCTTTCTTCATATAGACAGGAATAATTTTTGAATGTCCACTCGATTCCTCTAATTGCTCATCCATCGATAAAATGGCCTCCGCATTTTCTGACAAAAGACCTTTCATTTTGTATTGTTTTAAACGGTCTTCTTCAATTTCACTATCACTTAAATCCTTATCAAGCTTCAGCATTGGATTGTGGACATGTACATAAAGAACCCCAGCTGGCTCCGCCTCCCCTGGTAGCCAATAAGAAGCGTTTTCCATCGCCACATCTAAATACGTTAGTACTTGTAGAGACAAACCGTGGTACACCTCATTCAAATCTAAATCACGAGCGGATGATTTATAATCGACGATTCGCAAATAAGAGCGGTCATCAATAGATGCACTATCGACCCTATCAATACGACCTCGCATAAACATTTTCTTACCACCTGTTAAATCTATTTCAAGTGGAGGAAGCTGTTCATTTTGCCCCGGTCCAAATGATGCCTCAATGGCAATTGGCTTAAAATGAGATACATTCGCATGCTGCGTAAGTGCCGTCATTGTTCGCTCGACAATACGAATAAGTTTGCGTTGAATGTAGCGATAACGTGCGCTTGACAGTAAGATTTGATGTGAAAATACCGGCACAATTTGCTCGACAGCTTGGCGTGCTAATTGTTTAATTTGCTGCTTTGATAAACGTATCCATGATAGTTGCAGACGGTGTGTCTCTTCAGTTATCCATTTCAATGCCTCATGGAATAAATCACCCATTGCAAATGTTTCTAGTCTGTACTCTGCCCGCTCTTCTAGATGAAGTCCATACGTAGTAAAATGAGAGAATGGACAGCGGAAATATTTCTCAATACGAGACACGCTAGATGTTAGCTTTTGACCATATAATTCCTGAGTGATGTGGTTTTCTAATGGCTCTGCTTCATTTTTATGAGTGATCGGATGTAAAACTCGATCATAAATAAGTGCCCAATAAGGGTCCTGTTTATAAAACTTTTGTAAAGCAAGCCACTCTGGCGCTAGTTCTCGACTATGTTCAGCTTGGCGTTTTTGCACCATTAAATGTGCTAAAGCTGTACGTGGATGGCGTAAATACGGTAATGCACTTTCGTCCAATAGTTCAATTGGATCGATTACAACTCGCTCGACCTCGACACCACTCAAAAGGCCTGCCCTTTTATCATTGCCGATAATTTTCTTTATATAGAGCGAAGACAGTAGCGCCTTGCCCTCTTCATCTGCCGTTGGATAGGACATATATAATTTATCGGAAGGTGTCGTTAAAGCTCGATATAGCAAGAAATTTTCCTGCAGTAAACGATTTTTTGATGTTGGCGCCAGTTCATAGCCAATTTGAATAAACCATTCACGTTCGTTATCTGACAGCAATCCCTCATAATCCATACGAGTTGGATAGACTCCATCATTCATTCCTAAGACAAAAGCGACTTTTATATTCGATAAACGAGCTAAATCAACTGTCGCTACCATAACTTCATCTAATGTAGGCGGGATACGCGAAAATTCTAATGTATCAAAACCCTCATCTAAGATTTTCGCCGCTTCCTCTACGGACATCTCCTGCTCACCAAACATATACACAAACTGATCGAGCACTGCAATCCATTCTTTCCACGCTTGATCATGCTCACTTGCAGCTAATGCATCGCCTTGATCAAGTTCACGGTCTTTCATTGCTTGAAGCTTTTCATAAACATTTAAATGCTCAATCAACTCATATAAAGCTGTCGCTACATCTCTACCGGTTGTAGCTACTTCCAGCTTGTCCTGTAATGATTGAAGCGGCTGACGAATTTCGTCGCGAATAGCCTCGATTTCTGCCTGCATGGCACGTTCTTCATCCGTCTGCACTCGTGAATGGAATTCTAGTCCACGATACTTTTTGAAAAACCATCGAGCTTCTTCAAACCAGCGCTCCCCAAAGACGCCATGTGCTAAACAGTAGTTTTCTAAACGATCCGCTCGCTCACGCCAAACATTTAATTCAGCATGTAACGGGAAAAATAGATCTGTTTTCACACTCCGAAAAACCGGTTCATACTTCCAATTGGAAGTATGAACCTCTAAAGCAGATCGACTAAGTTCAATTAAAGGGTGATGCAACATCGTCTTTTTCGAATTCGTAAAAATAGGAATTTCATATTGTTGGAAAATTGTTGTGATGAGCGGGTCATAGACTTCTGCTTGTCTATAAAGAAGTACTATATCTTGATAACGATACCCGTTCTCTCTCGTCAACTTTGTTATTTCCCGGGCAATGGCATGTATCTCCGCACGTCGATTAGATGCTTCTAGTACCATAACATCACCTGAAGTTTCTTTCGTTTGAGGCACCATATCAGCAAAGCGAGCTTCCATATGCTGTAAATCACTAGACTGGAAACGATACGTATGATAGAAGTGCAATGGTGCTTCAACTTCAATGCCTTCTTCATATGCAATATCGTGTAAACGTTGGTTCGTAGAAGCGGCTTCATGGAATAAAGATTGCTCATCATAAACTTCATCGATATGGTCAAAGGGAAGAACTACCGTTACCTGTTTTGTCACCTTTAATAACTCTTTTACAAGCTCTAATTCTCTTACCGTAAATGCTGTAAAACCATCTATATAAATTGACGCCTGCTTCATCGTCTCGGAGTATTTTAGTTGCTCGGTTAAAATCGGATAATACCCCTCACTATCGACATATGTTGTGCCAAGTCGTTCCTCCAAAGCTTGCAAAACTACTTGTAAATCATTCGTCTTCGCTTGCAATGTATTTGGCGCATCAATGGCCTGCAAAGACGCGGTCACTTCAGCTAACACCGAACTATTTACACTATAACGACTAAACTCTCGTAATAGCGTTTCAATTTCCTCCGTAAAGCCTCGTTTCCCAGCTGCTTGTCGAAATAATGAAAACTCACTTTTTTGTTCCTCTAAAAGTTTGCGAATAAGCATTCGATAGCCATAGCCATTTACTTCTTTTCGAGCAATACCGCCCGTTTCCTGTAATACTAACCATGCTAATCGTTTAAATGTCATGACCTGCGCACGGATTAAGCCTTTCAAGTCATGCTTATTCGTCAGCTCATACTCCGTTGAATAAGACATTTGGTCAGGTACAATCACAAAAATTGGATGACCTAACGGATCTGTTTTTAGTTGCTCGACAATCTCTTGATGAATAAACGTTGATTTACCCGTTCCTGAACGTCCTGATACAATACGCAATGTCATGTCCTTTTCTCCTCCTGTTAATAATCTATATCCATTATGCCTCGGCATAATTGCGTCCGGAATCGGCTTTGTGCTTAGGCGGTCAGTTAGCCGTTATCGCAAAGATGCGATGATTTTAGGCTAACTCCTATCCGATTCCCGTGACATCCGCCGGAGGCTTTAACTTCTTTTCTGTGGATGTTTGTACTTAAACTCGAATTCATTACAACACCTATAGAGATGGGAGGTTACACGGGCTTTGCTGGTCTACCTGAGCAGTTTTTGCATGGACCCGATTACGTTGATGGTTCCCCCGAGCTTTTTGCTTCTCTAACTTTGCATTTTACTATTTTATCTAAACGGTGCTCCACGTTTCTCGAACAACCTTTATGAATGAAGATAAAAAACCCCTTCTCTCATTTTACATGATAAAAGGGGTAAGATGTGCATATTCAACTTTCAACGTTGATGATTTTTCGTCAATTTTCTTGCATGTTTTAAGTCTCTTTCTACCCGTGCATTTAATCGTTTCTCCATAAACTTGCCAATCCACCACAGCAAGATTATCGCAACAGCTGCAATAATCAGTCTAACAGGGCTCGTTAGGAGCGACTTTAAATCGTAACCAAGTACACTCATTCCTAAAATCATAACGAACTTCCCAGCCAATAACACCACAAAATAAAACTTTTTATGAATATGAGATAGCCCCGCCACAATATTTACAATGATTGAGGGGGTAAAAGGAAAACAAAGTAACACGAACAGAGGACTAATACCATTCATATCTACCCATTTAATTAGCTTCTCTACTTTTTTACTCCCTGTTACAAATCGAAGCTTTGGATGCTTGCCAAAATGTCGGACAAGCAAAAATACCGCATATGAACCCGCTACTGATCCTATCCAGGATAATAAAAAACCTAACCATAAACCAAATGCGCTCGCATTTGCGACAACGAACACGACCAACGGTAAAAATGGAAAAAACGCCTCTATAAACGTTAAAAATAAACCAATGACCGGGCCAAGCGTTCGATATTGTGCCGCAATTTGCTCAATATTATCTACAGTAAACCATTCACTCAAAATTGACACCTCTATTTATATTGCAAAATTAAATGTAAAATCGTTAACTTTTCCGAAGTATTTTTATACTCATGTGGTTGATGTCCTGAGAATACTAGTGTATCCCCTTCTTCTAGTAATTCATGCATCTCCCCAGCAGAAATATTGGCCTGCCCTTGGATTACAGTCACAGTTTCCTCTACCCCTTCTGTGTGGGCTTCACTTCTACTGAAAGCACCAGGCTCCATTTCAATCCTATAAAGTTCCCAGCCACGATCTGGATTATAAGGAATAATGGAATACACACGATACCGCCCCTCATCTTCATCTACACGCGGCGCATCCTTACTACTATATTTCATGAAGTGAGCTGTTGGTGCTTGTAATAATGAAGAAAATGAAGTACGCATTCCCGCAGCAATTTTCCAAATCGTTGATACTGTAGGATTTGCCTCCCCTTTTTCAATTTGGGCCAGTTGGGCTTTACTTACCCCTGTAGCTTTGGCAACATCATCTAAGCTTAATTGACGTTGCTGCCGGATCTTCTTTAATTGAAATGCCAAATTCCGACTCATTTGCTCCATTTTTATTCACCAATTTCCCTTGTTTATTTTATCAGACATATGTATACTTTAATAACCACATCAAACTATTAGACTATTCTATTTTTAGTATACATGGAAATTTTTAAGAAAGGACGATTTCTTTATGACAAGTACAACCGATTTTCAGAATGAAACAGCAAACATGCCAGACGATAGCTTTTTACAAGGTGTTAAAGATTGTGTTCCCACTTTACTCGGTTATATAAGCATAGGACTCGCTTTCGGTGTTGTAGGTTCCGCTTCTGGGTTATCTGTATTCGAAATTGCACTATTAACTATACTCATCTATGCAGGCTCCGCACAATTTATCTTTTGTGCACTTCTGTTAACAAATAGCCCTGCTTCTGCTATTATTGTAACCATTTTTGTTGTAAATCTACGCCATTTATTAATGAGTTTAACATTAGCTCCACACTTTACACGCTATTCCATGCTAAGAAATGTTGGTTTCGGCACATTATTAACGGACGAAACATTTGGCGTTGCTGTTACAAAGCAAATGCAAAGCGGGAAATTACATGGCAAATGGATGGATGGGCTGAACATAACTGCTTACTTATTTTGGATTCTTTCTTGTGTAACCGGCGCATATTTAGGACAGTGGGTAGCAACTCCTGAAAAATGGGGCTTAGATTTTGCATTGGTAGCTATGTTTGTGGCACTTCTTGTTCTCCAACTTAATAGTGTAGGTAAAAGTAAAATAATGCATTATCTTATGTTAATCGGCTATATGGTTGTCATTATGTATGGTCTTTCTTATATTGTGCCCTCCCATGTGGCTGTTCTTCTTTCAACAGTTATTGTAGCAACTATAGGGGTGGTGACAGATAAATGACGACACCTACTACTATGGTATGGCTCATCATTGGCTGTGCACTTGTCACCTGGCTACCACGTATTATTCCTTTTATTTTCGTTCGAAATGTAAAACTACCTGAGGTTGTATTAAAATGGCTAAGCTTTATCCCAGTTTGTATTTTGAGTGCTCTCGTCATCGAAAACTTATTGGATACAGAAAGCGGAAAAATTGTGACATTAAATTGGCCCGTATTGATTACCTTTGTGCCAACGCTTATAATTGCAATTGTTACCAAAAGCTTATCTATTACAGTTGTAGCAGGGGTTATCATTATGGCAGCCGTACGATTCTTCATGTAAAAAGGTCAGTCTTAAAAGTGAGAAAGCTATCACTTTGGACTGACCTTTTCTATTAATATTTGTTTTTTCTCATTTTACTTGCTAGCCAAAAGCCTACTGTTAACGAAAATGCATCGATTACGAAAATAATAGGCGGCGAAGTATATCCTGCATAGACAGATGCCGCAATAAGCGCAATTGCCAATATTAATGCAACATACCGATTATACGTAATTCTAGTAAACAATAATACGAGTAATGCTGGTAAAAATAACGCTAGCATCATTTTCCCGAAAACATCCATCATATATCCCTCTGCTCAGCTAGTAATAATCCAATACGATAATGATCATTGCTATATATAACATGCTGTGTTAAGCGTATTTCATTGTTTCGATCTATTACTTCTAGACGACAATGTGCAGCATTTAATTGCAAAGCCTCGTATAAATCATTTTCAGTAAAAATGGCCTGACCGTTTACTTTACGAATACATTCTCCTGCCAGTAAGCCCATTTTTTCAGCAGGTGAATCAGGTAAGACAGCCGCAATAATAGCGCCCTTTGAATTTGGTGCAACTGCATAAATGTCCGTTTTATCTTGCAGCGCATAGTAGATCGTGATAATGATACGAATCACTGCACCAATTGCCAACGTGATAAAGCCAATAAACGGCTCCAACGCAGCAACAAGTCCACCTATTAAAATTAACTGCCCTAGTATAAGCACCGCTCGGCCAATTTTAGGCAATTGCACAGTCGGCAATTCTTTTCGAGTAAGCTTTGAAAAGCCTATAACGAGTGGAAATAGTACAAGTGCAAAAGTACTCTCCCCTAATGTAAATTGTGGCCAATACGGGAAATCTACAGGAATAATATCACCAGGTATTACAAAGAAAATTGGCAATATCCAAACATTTCTTGAACGATAGACAATTGCCTGCATACCTCGCTTCGTCTTTTCAACTCTCGGTGTCGTTACCTTCATTGCTGTTCGACGAATTAATATACCCTCAGCAATCACACTTAGACCTGCTAAAACCGTAATCGTTATAATGGAACCATCTAATAAATTTACACCTTCTAAAGAAATTTTCCACCAAGAAAATGTCCAATTGTAATGGTACATCAACCACATTGCTAATGTTGCAAGCCCCATTGTGTAGATAGGTGAAAGTGCATTAATGAAGAACAGTAATAGTGCCAACGCAGAAATAGCAATTAAAATCATTAAAAAAGCTTTAGGTACTGTTAAACCTAAACCAACACTTATGAGTGAAATGAGGAGGGCATTTAGCCACCCAAATTTCCATTGACCAATTAGCTCTGTCCAACCCCAAATAATACGTCTATTAAAAAATTTCCGCTCCTGCTTTACACGACTATAACCTAATAAAACCGCAAATAACATTGCGATATACATTAATGGGTTAATTAAAAAGCGGCCAATCGCTGTTACAATTTCTATTAAAATATCACTAACCATACGAACACCCGCCGTTTCTATCTTGAATACTATGATTTTATTGTATCAAACGACTACACTCTTGCGTAGTACAATCTAGCAGAAAGCCTTCTATTCTTATTTTTTTATCGTATTTAGCGGATATTCATTTAAAACGTTGCAAGTATGTCGTTTTTTTATAAATTAATCCAAATATTCAAATATTACCTGTAACTTAAATTTGTAAAAAGTGTCTAATAACTAGGAGGTGTTATATTGAAAGTTCTTAAAAAGATGATATTTATTTCTGCATTTGCTTTGTTGATATCTTCGTGCAGTAACTCCACTTTTCTTAAAGGGTGTCCTGATGGGGTAATTGAATGGGTGGATGTGTTGATGATTAACGATATACAGTATGAGCATTATTTTCCAGAGACAGCGAATGAAAATCTTCCTATAACAATTGAAAAAGGTAAAGAACTTGGTAAAGTAAGATATAAAATGGCTGACAGTGCATGCAGTAATCACAAGATGCAAAATGGTGATGCGACATATTTAAAGGAAGGAACAATCATTTCTGAAATAAAAGGATATCCGTCATCCTTGATTATTGCTGCAAATAATGATGTTTATGTAGCCAACACAAATAAAAAGGCAAAAACAATAGGAGAACTTTACCCTATGGATCATTTGGTGAAGAATATTTATTTTGAAAGCACTGAAGATGGCAAGAGAATACACACATTCTCACAGTCCTCTAAAGATACGTTCCTAGCCGCATTTTATGAATTAAAATTAGCAGATGAACAATCATTAATTGATGTAGGTAAGCAAGATGGTACACGTATATTTTTGGGGATTGAACTTAATAATGGTGTTTCATTTAGGCAGCTTTATTGGAGCGATTCTAATACATTCCAGAATGGAGCAATTGGAAACGATAAAATAAAGGAAGTTATTAACTTTGAATTATCAAATCTTGAAAAATAATACAAGTAATATGAGCTAATTTCATAAATTTAATCCCTTTAGTATCAAGGGTTCTACGGGCACCTCCCCAAAATTCGGTATAATGGTAGCGACGAAACTAGCATACTGAATGCGGTGAATGCCCTAAGACTAGGGTAAAACAGATGAGCCTATCTGATATCCAAGAATTAATGGAAATGGAAAGTTTCCGTCGTTTTGATACGATTTTTGCCACTTTCGACGCGCGACCTATTTCCCAGCTAATTTGAACCCATTTACCGTCAATTACACGAGTATCAAATGCGTGCAGTGATTCCCTATAAATACGAGCGACGGAAGGAAGAGCCAAAGCGACGGTAAGTAGAGCCTGAGCGACGGAAGGAAAAGGCGAAGCGACAGAAAGATGAGGCGAAATGACGGAAAGTAGAGCCAGAGTGACGGAAGGATGAGGCGAAGCGACGGAAGAAATCCAAGAGCGACGGAATCATCCGCAACGAAGGCGAGTATCTTGGATTTGATAAGCATTTCAGACCGACATGTGTACTTGAACACAGCTACTGTTACGACAGCTTCGATGAAAAATACCGAACACAAAATTCACAAGGCTAAAGGAATGTGCAACCTGTCCGTTACGTGATGATGCACTCTGTCAGAAGGTTTTCAAAATCAAGTGTAACAATGATTTACGGAAATTTACGTATCCCAGCACGTGGCACTGAACTATGGAAACAACTGTATAAAGAGCGCATAGCCGTTGAACGTGTAAATGCATACCTAAAGCAATATTTTCAGTTAAACAATGTCCGTCACAGAACAGGAAGAAAGGCGAAACCTCACTTCAATCTGGTGACGTTTATTTATAATGCCTGCAAGTTGGCAATAGATCGTCTGAATGCTTTATTACAGACACAAACTCAAGCAACATAATTTTTAAAAACGTAAGTTTTCTTAATAGAAGCAGTCTAAGCTCTTGATTCATATAATAAAAATTTCTACAATCATGAATTGTAGAAGTCGCTATTACAGCTTGAGAGGGAAAAGAAAGCATTTTAATCAAACTTTGCTCAATGTGCTATCTTTTCATTTATATAAAATGCTTTTTAGAATTACTTTTAACCAAACTTTATTTTAAACAAACTTTTAGGTCCTGCATCTTCGTCAGCTAGTGCTCGAAATTTTGCTTCATCGCCCATTACTTTTCCGAGAAGATTCCTTATTTCTTAACCTTCGGCTAGATAAATGGCAAAAACTATAACCATTTTTATAGATTTATTTGGGTTAACCAGCTGAAAAAATGCAAATAAAAAAGCCGAGAAATATATTCTCGACCTAAATTATTTTGCCTAGCGACGTCCTACTCTCACAGGGGGAAGCCCCCAACTACCATCGGCGCTAAAGAGCTTAACTTCCGTGTTCGGTATGGGAACGGGTGTGACCT
>NZ_JAQZSD010000056.1:0-29616 GCF_028674935.1 Lysinibacillus sp. CNPSo 3705
TAATATTACAATAAATGTTTTCTTGAAAATGTGAAACGTATTTCGTTTATCAAAACAATTATAGGTTACTATCTGAGCTATTAGAACAAGTAAAATAAACCAATTTATTCTTTCATTAAACTCCCACTTCATTTATAAACAGTGTCTTATGAATAAATGAACGAAGAATGTCTTTATGGATGGATTTTATGCCGGATTAGGGAAATTATAATCTTATGCAGACCTTGCACATGGTGTTTTAAAAATTCCATGGCTTTTGACCTAACATTGGCTATAATAGGTGTAGTTGACGGCGGTGTTGGTAAAAATGTTGTTAAAACTACAGTAGAGGTAAGTGAGATTCGGTAAGTGAGATTCACTAAGTCTTTACTAGTGGTAACTAATCATTAGAGCCTGTTATGTAATATAATCTTTGATATGCCACTTTTACAGGTCATGTGTAATAGCGGCTTTTTATATACAAATAAATATAAATAATGATAATAAACATAAACAAGATTCTTGTATTACATAGGGAAATAATATTATTAAGTATAATTAACTGAATTTTCTTTTAGATGTAATAATAATTGTTTTCATCTGGTCTATATGTTAAATTATGAATAACTAAGTAATAGTGAATGTTACTTAAGAAAGCTTATTTTTTTTACAAAATAATTATATATATGACGGGAACACCCCGCTTCTTTTATGACTTAACCAACAAAATGTGGTTAATTTGGTCGTATTTGAAGCGGGGTTTTTTTGTTGTAAAAAAGGAGGGGATTTAGGTGCAAGCTATTTTAAATTCAGAAAAGCAGTTATATCAAAATGAAAAAGAAAAGCTACACGCACTAATTACATTTCCAATGGATATGAGTGTTTTTAAAAAGGATGCAGGAGAACTTCAGAGGATACCAAATGAACGGATTTTAAGAAATACAACCCATGAAATTGTATCCATTGAGGACGGGGTAGCTGAACTAGCAGATGGTAGGTTTGTTAAGGATATTTATCATAATAAACCAAAGATTTGCTTCGGGAAAATTGAGGTTACCAACTCAAAAGTTCCGGTATATTCACGCAATGGTATTTTCTTGCGTTATCTCACAAAGGGGCAAGTCTTAAATGTGATTTCAACATTCAAAATAAATTCCAATTTATTCTTTGGGATTAATGATCGTGAAATTATTAGTAGCGCAGAGTATGGAATTAAGTATGTACCTGTCAATTAAATCTTTTGAATCTACAATAGGAGTGAAATAATATTGTCTCAAAAAAAGGGAAATAAAAAAAATCAGGCTCGTTTTAAAAAATATGTGAAACCTTCAGGCAAAGCATTCATGGCTCTAGCAATTGCTAACGCAGCTGTAGCCGGTACAGTTGGGGTTCAAAGTGCCGAAGCAAGCACTTATAAGTGGAATAAATTTGAAGTTATAAAAGATGAAGAGAGCCTTCAAGTAGTAACTTCGAATATGGAGTCTCATGACTTTTCTGATTCTATTTCTGAATTTAAAAAGCAAGGTTACGATGATTTTCGTGTCCAAAGTTTTTATTTAGGTATTCATCATGATCAAGATGGTAATCCAGTAGGAGGCCCAAGGTATCAACATATTCTTGATGGTATTAAGTACAAAAAAGGTAATTTAATTGGAACTGTTCAAGGAGGGATAAATGATCATTTAAACAATTCACGTAATAGTGATGGCTTTTGGTATGAATTAGGTAAAAAGTTAAATGAAGCTCCTACAACGCCTACCTTAAAAGTACCTGAAGTGCAATTTGAACATGGTGATAAACACTTTATCTCGTATGGTTCTACTGACCCTGATGGTGATTCACTAACTTATACACTTCTAGCGAATTATAACAACAGTGGTAATTGGGAACAGGTATATAAAGGCTCACAAAAAGTCTACGAATACACTGTACCTAGTGACAAAACCTCAGTGCAATTCCGAGTAATCGCAAGTGATGGACAAGCAACATCTTCATATTCAACAAGTCCAGTAAAATCAATTAGAGAAGTAATGTATCAATGGAATAAATTCGATGTTAAGAAGGATTATACTTTCGAATATAGTAGGAGCCATGGAACAGAAGATGGTAGTGGTATGTGGACAGGTAGGCCGAATGAGTATTATAAAGTTGCTTTCGATATAACAGTTGAAAATGGTAAATTTGAATTAGTAAACCCTTTTATTCCATATCATATGGGTGATTTCCCTGTAGGTAAAGTATTCTATTCTGTATATAATGGTGAATTAACCTACAATGAAGTAAGGATGAGTGGGTATCCAAATAATGCAGAATTCAGAGTGTTTTCTAAAACGGCCAAAGAATCTGACATCAAAGCTAATGAGGTTAAGGGCAATTTTATCGGTTCATTATCAGGTGGTTTAAATGCGTACATTCATGGTGAGAAAAATACGGATGGTTACTGGTACGAAAGAGCGCAACGAGTACTTAACGATGATGAAACTCCGCCTATTATCGAATTAACTGAGCAAAGTGAGTTTAAAGCAACTTCTACTGTAGATATAAAAGTACATGATTATTCAGCCATAAAAAGTGTTAAATATGTAAAAGGCGAACAAGATATTGGATACTTTGCAAGTAGTGGCACAGCTGTCACAGATGGCAAATTCACAGTAAATGAAAACGGAAAGTACACAGTATTTGCAGAAGATGCAAAAGGGAATAAAGCTGTACAAGTCATTGAGGTGAAAAAGGTAAATACTGCCCCTGTTGTGCAGTCTATAAAAGCCGTAGACAAATTCAATGTTGTAGATGATTCTACAAATTTTGATGTACAAGGTACTATGTCAGACAGGGATGGGCAACCTTTATTAGCAAAAGTAACTTATAACGGTATTACAGCATTAGCTTCGATTGGAAATAACTATACAGTGTATAAAGCAACGTTAAAAGGCAGTGATTACAAAAAAGGTTATCATCAAAGTGCAATCAGCATTGTAGCCAATGATGGAATTATTGATAGTGAACCAAAAACATTAACTCATACTGTAATTAAAGTTGATAACGCTGCTGATTATATGAAGGATTTAAAAGCACATTCAAAAGATCCAGATTCCTACACAGAGTTACAACATGAAGCATTTTACAAAAGTTATGAATCAATTTTAACGTATGAAAAAGAGCGAACAAAGGAAGCGCTTGAAAATGCTAATACACTTTTAGGGGAATTGAAATCAAAAACGGTAAAAGAAAGCGAAACATTAACAAGCTGGCAAAAGCGCATAGATTTAGTAACTGCAAGTACAGCAACAGAGGTTGCAGAAAAGAGTCTTTCTAAAGCTGACTTTGAACCTGCAAAAGAGCTTGTTAACGCGTTAACAGATTCGGAAGATAAAAACAAACTGGTAGACCGTATCGATGAATTACAACGTTATCACGATGCAAATGACGCAATTAAAACTATGGAAGATGATCATGGTAGTACGTCTTGGGATTCTATTAAGAACGCTCAAGATAAGGTAGCCGTAGTTGAGAATGAAGACAATAAAAAGGTATTACAAGACCGTTTAACACAAGTTACTAAAGATTACATGTCAGATTTAACAACAATAACACAGGGAGACTTAGACAAATTCGGTGTAACAGATGTGTTAGAAGAGAATAGCGATTGGTATGACAAGTTTAAAGATGCATTCCAACCATTGGGAGAGGGGACGCATGCACAAGATTTAGTGCATTTTATTAATGCGTTAAAAGAAGCATATAGCAGTTTAACGGCAAGCAAAGTCACTACAGTACATGAAAAGGTACCAGATTATGCTGCAGATAAGTTGAAAAGTACAATAAGTGCCTTGGATGCTCAATTAGATTATCGACAGGTGTTCCAACGTGAAACAAATCGCGATCAACTGTTATCAGAAAAAATTGAAGCAGTACCATATAAAATAGCAAAAGACTATATGGCCATTATGGTATCTGCTATGCAGGAAGTTATTGAATATAATGATACTCACGATAATCAAGAAAAATCCGAAGCTCATGTAGCTACAGAAGCTTTGTGGCAGGGACAATTACGTACAGATATGCAGGAGTATTTGAACAACGGTATTCCTGAAATTATTGTAACGGGTGATCTTTACGAATATATCAATAACGGTAAACTTAATGTTATTGCTTCAATTCAAGACACTAATGATACAAAACATGAAGTCGAAGTTATTTTCAATGGAATAACAAAAAAATTAACAACTACGGACGGAAAAGTTAATGTTACTTTTGATTTAGCAGATGGTAACTATGAGGATTACGTGACAATTATAGCTAAAGATAAATTAACTAAAAAAGAACTTATAATAAAAAATAAACCTGTAGTTGCTGTATCTGATGTTGAAACGTATAAACGATTTGTACAAGCATTAGAGGCCGATAAAGGGCAATCTTTTGATGCTTTTGATTTAAATACTCATACGTCATTGAAATCGCTGTATGACAAAACTGTAGATATTAAGGTCAATGTATCGTCAGAGCGGGAAATTCGAGAAGTCGAAAATTCAGCAACAAAGCTCGGAGGCAAAAACGGACAACTAGAAACTTTGGTTAAATCCTTAGTTCAAAACAATCGTTTGCAATGGTTAATCAATAATTATAAAAATGCTACTGATGATGATTTCAATTGGGCAGGAGTTAAAGGTGTAACTCCAAGCAATATTGAAAGTTTAAAAACGATCATTGATGATTATGTAGCGTCTCATGAAGGTGGTCCTGTAAAAACCCCTACAGTCGAGGATTATGAAAATTGGTTAAACTTAAGCGAAGTTATTGAGGAAGCTAGAAAAGCTATTGTAGAAGCGGAAGAAATTCATTCAAAAGAACAATTAGCTGCAGCAATAGCAAATTCAGAGGAAAAATTAGAAAAGGTTCCTACCTGGTTAACTGTTAAGAAAGAGTTGAGAGAACGATTAGACGCAATAATTGCATACTACGATGTTATTGATAGTGTGCTTAAAGCAGAGATAACGAATCAACAAGCTGATAAAGATGTAGCTCAAAAGTTATTAGATCGACTAATAAATAGTACTGTAAAAGAAAAACTACAAGAACGGTTAGATGCCGTTCAAACGTTAATCGATGCCAGCTCAGCTGTTTCAACTGCTGAAACAACATTAGAAGAGTCAGACCAATTAGCAGCACAAAAATTAGTGGATGCTATAGGAACTAACAATAAGGTTAAAGAGGGCCTACAAAACCGATTAGATGCCCTGACTGAATTAAAAGATGCAACTGCTGCTGTTGGAGTTGCCGAGTCTACTAATTCGCAAACAGATAAAGATTCAGCTCAATTACTAGTTAAAGAATTGCCTGAAAGTCCAAAAAAAGAAGCATTACAGAGTCGTTTAGATGCTATTCAAGATGTGATCGATAATAAATCTAAAGAAGACCAATCTAAAGATGCTGTTAGCAAAGCCGAAGATACATTACAGCAGCAAGATAAGGATAAAGCTCAAGAGAAATTAGATATCTTGCAAGAAGGGGATTTAAAGACTGAATTACAAGAACGCTTAGATACCCTGCAGAAGCACATAGATGCTTATCTAACTGCTAGAAATGCCGTTAATCAAGCTGAGAAATCAAAAGCTAAAACTGATATCGATTCAGCTCAACTATTAGTGGATGTATTGCCAGCTACTAAGGCGAAAACCGATTTACAACAGCGTCTGGACGCTGTAAGTCAATATATTCGGGCGGAAGAAGCGGTTTCTAAAGGGAAATCTAGTTTAATTCAAAAGCACAAAAATGATGCACAAGTACTTGTTGATGCATTATCAAATGGTGATGATAAAAAAGCATTACAAAAGCGTTTAGATGCCCTTCAAATGGCAATTGATAACAAAAAAGAAGACCTACTGGATAAAATTATAAATGAATTGGATAATGTGACATCGCAAGAGTTGGCCGATTATATAAGCGATGAAGATGTTCCTGTATATGAAGAGTTGCTACCTAATTATAAAGAAGCGATTGGGAAACTTGGAGATACAGTAACTAAACAGCAAGTTATTGAAGCTATAAAATTAGTCAATACGCTTGAAATGTTAAAACGTACAATGCAGGAGTCTGACATTGCAGCATACGAAAAGGAATATGCCGCTTCAACTTTGCCAACTATTAAAAATTATCCGCAACCAACTGTGTTTAATTCTATAGTTGACTATTTGCACGATGACAATGCGTTAGGAAATGTAATTAAGGAACTAGCTGTAGCTTTAAAAGTGTCTGAGGATGAAGTAAGAGCAGAAATTGAAAAAATTCTTAAGGATGTATCTGAGGACGTTACAACAGGTAAGTATCTTGTTCAATATGTAAATGCAAATGGCGAAGTAATATCTGAGAATTGGGTAACTGATGTACAGTACGGAGAAATTGAAGTCACAAGCAACGCTCCAGAGGGATATGAAATTGTTGGTGAGTCTAAACAAATCTTCAGTTTATCAGACGAGACAACAAACCAAACAATTACATTCAATATCAAAGAAAAAATTGAGACTAAGGATTCAGGGGAAAACAAAACTGACGTAGATGCCACTACCCCTGAAAAAGAACAACAACAACCTACCGAAAATGAGGGTGTTGAAAAGGTACCAGGGGATGAAACACATACTGAAGAAGTACCTGCAGTGGATGATATTTTAACTGAAACAGTTTCTGATTCGGATATTGATGTAAAGAAACTTTCAATTGATGAAATCAAAACACTTAAACCAGACATTAATTCAGTAAAAGACTCAGTAGTTGAAAAGTATATTAAGCATGTACAAGACTATGCAGCTGAAAAAGAAGTGGAGACTTTCACTAAAGAAGAAATAAATATCCTTTTAAGCGCTATACATGCTGCATATGAGCAAGATTTAGAAGCGGAATCTGAATTATCCAAGCTAACAGAAGGACCTGTTAAAAAGGCTTTAATGGACTTAATCAAACCAAAAACTACGATTGGTAAAGAGTCTGCCCTTGTCCGTTCGAAAATGCAGGTAGCATCATTAAATGATAACTATGTTCGTGTAACTTATACTCCATATACAGGTGAGATTTGGGGAACAGAAAATGAAAATCATGCAGAATATGTATTTAAAACGTTTTATGCTCTAGCTAGCGTGAAATCTTATAAAGCTACTCCATCTGAAAAATACAAGGAAGAAGTTAAAGATTATATTGTTGTGAATCTTCATGACGGATCTTATAAAGAAATGCTATTAGCTGAACTAGGTTATAAAATTACTGAGATTGGTACTGCAGATGATGGTAAACCTGATTTAACAGTTGTAAAACCAACTCCTAAACCAGTAGAACCAGTAAAACCGCCTGTAGTGGACCCACCAGTGACCGAGCCACCGGTAGTAGACCCGCCTGTGGTAAAACCTCCAACTGTAGTGGACCCACCGGTTATAAATCCGAATCCGCAGCCAAAACCTGAACCACCAGTAATTGTTCCACCGGAGACAGGGACTACTGCTGAGACAATTAAATATGAGAATGGGAAATGGACAATTAATAACCCTTCAAAAGACACGATAACAGTAGAGCAAGATGGAATAAAGATTAAAATTCCATTAGAAATTAAATCAAAGCAGTGGAGCATTGAATGGCTAAATAAAGGCAACAACCATTATAAACTCCGTATCTGGGCAGATGGCAAAGAAATTAGCACATTTAAACAACAAATTGAATTAACGAAAGAACAAAAGAAAGCCTTTGTACTTCGTTATGAAAATGATGAGTATAAAGCTGTTCCTTTCAAATTTGTGAAACCAAATCAAATAAGTTTCAAAACAAATCGTACTGGAGAATTTTATTTCTCTACTAAACAAGTGAAATTTAAGGATATCGAAGGCGTATATAGCAAGGATGCTATAGAAGAGCTTGCAAATCGTCATATCGTATTTGGTACATCAACTGGTTATTATAGCCCCAATAATCCGCTTACTAGAGCACAATTTTGTGCAATGTTAGTTAGATCACTAGGGCTTGAAGCAACAGGTACAAATACATTTAAAGACGTTAAAGCGAAGGATTGGTTTGCTTCCGATGTACAAGCTTTGTATGATGCTGGAATCATTAAAGGAGTGTCAGCGAGTAAGTTTAATCCTAACGGCACTCTAACACGTCAACAAGCTGCTTTAATGCTTGAAAGAACATTAGATTATCTAAATGTAAAAAAAGAATCATATAGTCTTAATTTCGCAGACGCTGATAAAATTTCAGAGGATGCTAAATCAGCTGTAGCAGTAATGCAAGGGCTTGGGATATTTACTGGGAAACCGGGTGATGTCTTTGATCCATACTCCAATTTAACACGTGCTCAAATGGCTAAAGTGCTTTTAAAAACTTTAGAAATTGCTGATTTATTCTAAGTAATATGGTCGCTTTCAGATTTTATTAATAGTCAAGAGTTAATGTAATATTATTAATACATCAGTATCCTTTATAAAATGTGTAACAAAACGAGATATTTTTAAGCTGAACTAACTCAAACAATTTAACCGCGAAACTCCATTTTGATCAATCAATGTTTTTTCGAAATGGAGTTTTTTTATTTGTTATTAAATAAAGATTGAAGAGAATTTTATCCACTTTCTACAGTAGGCGCAAAATAGGATGTTATATATGAAAAATCATCATCGCCAAATGTTTCTTTTAACCTTTTTATAATACTGTATTTCCAAGCAATTCTTTTTATTTCTTGTCTTTAATGTCCAAAAAAGACTCGTTGGATTCAAGCGGACTATCAAATAAGGATTTGCTTGAAAAGGTACTTGCGTTGTACGAAATGCATGAAGGAAGGTTCAAATGATTATAAACAGGACTTAACAGAGCTAGAGCACCATACAACGCGTATTTATGAATTAGTTGTTAATATGGTCCAACGTTCTGTTTACTTAAAGGACCACGCAGTAAAAGAAATTGCTGATATATTAGAGGGTAAGGATTCTATTATCTTATTCAACGGGATGCTTTAGTTCAATGGGAATTAAACAACATTAAAAAGTATTATTACATTTCAAATATAGTAAGACCTAGTTTATTATCGCTCTACAAAGAGATCCATTTCCATACCCCATTCAAATCCTAGCTGCTACACCCTTATGGACATCGGAACAAGCAAAAAACTACAAAATAATATCGCAAGAAAAGAATGGATTATTTCATTAACATTCTTAAACGGAAGGTTTAAAATGAAATATACATAAAAAGGGAGAGTGAAGAAAATATTTACAGCATTTTTAGATTTTATTATATCCTTAAAAGTATCTTTATTCGTACTTGGATTATTCGTAATATTAGGGACGATTGAGGGAGTCTTAGAAGAATATCTAGATAAAAGAAACAATGAGGCAGGGGATGGTGAAAATCAATCTGAAAACCAAAAAATTTCATTTTGGACAAAACGAAGGGTACTTATATTTAATTATAAATTATGGAGAGTATTAATAATCTTAATTATTCTTAGTGTATCCTTTTTATCTCTAATAAAGGTAATTATAGATATAATAAGTGGTGGGTTAGATAGTATCGATTGGAGATATGTTGTTTTAATACCTGCATTTAAGATATATAAGACATTTACAAAAGGGATGCGTAGACGTAGTAAACGACACGACTGAGCGGGCCAGTGCTGCATCATTCGTGTATTCAGGCGAGTTGGTTCAGTTACTGAAACGATTTCTTCAAGACACCTCTTTACGGTACCTTACTTAATTAATTGTATTGTTACCTTTATTGAACAAAGTCTGCACTTATTTAAGTAATGGATACTTTAGCATTCCAGAATAATCAATCTGTAATGATTTTAATGCAAATATTTAGTAAATGAAAGATAGGATATGAAAGTGTAAGTTCAAAAACAGATAGACGTAATAATTTAAATCATGTTTTTATTGAGTTTTAGGTAACACTATGATAAGTTAATAGTATATTAATATTCAGAAACTGACGGGAACACCCCGCTTTAAACATGACTTTTTAACTTTACTTATTTAGGTAAAGTAAATGTCTTATGTTTGAAGCGGGGTTTTTTGATTGTTATAAAAAAATAATACAATTAATTAATCCTATTTGGTTTTTGGAAAATATGGTAAAATTGTACTAAGGAGTGATACCTCGAAGCTCTAATATGAAAGGAGATTTTTTCTCATGAAAAAAGAAGTTAAAAACAAGTTATTTAAAGGATTCGTTCGACAAAATAAGTTTCTGTTAGGTGCAATGGCAATGGGAGTTGCTACAGCAAGCATTGTGGTACCAGTTACAACAGAAACAGCGCACGCTGATTACAAAACACCATTTAAAGATATTAAAAAAACACATGTGTATTATGACATTTTGCACCAAATGCGAGATCAAGGGATTATCACAGGTTATGGTGATGGTACATTTAAGCCAGATGTAAAAATTAGTAGACAACATGCTGCTGTATTAGTTCAACGAGTTAAAAAGCTAACACCTAAAGTTGGTATTAAGGCTTATAAAGATGTACCAAAAACACATCCATACTACGACGCAATTATGCAGTTACAGCAAACTGGATTAATTAAAGCTGATGCAAAAGGGAACTTCAATCCTGACAAAGAATTAACACGTGGGGAAATGGCTTTAATTCTTGCTAACGCATTTGATTTGAAAGCTACTGGCAAGCATCCATTTAAGGACGTTTCTCAAACGACTGAGGAAGGGAAAGCTATCGCAGCGCTTTATGAAGCGGAAATTACAACTGGTTATGATGCAACTACTTTCAAGCCAAATGAACCGCTATCAAGAGCGCACTATGCGGTATTCCTATATCGTGCATTGAACTATGAGAAAAAAGCTGAAATTCAAACAGATATTCCTAAAATGAGTATGGATATGAGTTTAGATGACTTTCAAAAGGTAGTTAATAATGATAAATCATTATACGATGTAGCTCCTAATGACAAAGTAACTGAATTTGCTTTTAATGATCTTCGATTTAAAAAGCTATTAATCGAAGGACAACAATATGTTAAAAAAACAAACTTTAAGTATAAAGAAGCTGGGGCTTTTATACATTTGCAGGAACCAAATTGGATAAATACGTTACCACCAGGATATTTGTCAACTCAAATTGGTATCTTACTCAATAGTAAAACTAAAGATATGAAGTTTAGCATTGATTATACTAGCGAAAATACAGTTAACTTAACCCTTCAATTATTCAATCTTGCGTATCCAGAGCTTTCGTCATTAGAAAGTAAAATTAAAGAATCAGCAAAAGAAGCACGTGAAGCATATGCAAAAGAAAAAGACATTCCAGCAGGTGAGCGTGAATTTAGTGGTAACGTAACTATCGAATATATTGGAGATTTTAAAGTTAGATTTGGTACGGGACAAAGACTAGAGTATTTTTGGATTGAAGTACAAAAGAATAACTAGGAGTGATTGAATGTTGAAAGCTCAGAAGAAAGTATGGCTAACCTTTCTAGCCATACTCATCTTCTTTTCTACAGTGCCCCAGAGTGTATTCGCTGCTATTGATGTCCCTGGAACCTCAGTTGATAGAACAATACCTCTAACGGTAATACCAACGTTAGATGGAAGTTCTACTTGGTATTTTGATGGATATACGGAAATCGTAAATAGTAGTACGAATGAAACAATTGGTAATACTTATCGGTACAAAAGTTCAAATGGTTCTACTGTAACAATGATTAACGACGGTAGTATAGGACAATGGGTTAACGCATTTGGCGGGGAAAAGCATCAAGTTTTAGCTGATAAAGATTCAGGTAAAATACCTAGATATTCTATGAATCCACCTGAGCCAAAAACAGCTTTCGATCGATTTAAAATTGATGACATAATATCCGCTTCTGGTGTTACATCAGAATATAAAAACGGGAAAATTTATGTTAAAGCACCCGGGGATGCACCGAAAATTACCAAATTCGCAGTCAAAGAGAAACCAGTAAATGGAAAAGCGTGTTACCCCATAAAAAAACCAATTAATATTGAAATTGAGGTAGAACAAAGCGACGAAAAGGCGTCTCTTAAATATGTAGAAGTGTACGTGAAAGATAAGAATTCCGCTTCGACATTAAAAAAGTGGAACAATGTTCCAACTTCAAATGGAAAAGCAACACTAACTATACCTTATGAAGTTACAATGAAAGAAGAAGTGTCTTTCTATGTCCGAGCCTACGATTCTCGAAATAGGTTTGACCAAGATACTCAAAAATTAAATCAAACTGTTGGCTCAATAAAACCAGTTGGTTTAAATTTTACAATTTGCGGTGTAGTAACTTCTGAAGCCGATCCTAGTGGAACTTTGCCATACTTTAACAATGATACATTATTAAGAGAAGATAATTTAGCTGAGGGTAAGTTATTAAAACGTGTTGACGATACAGTAGGAGAATTTGTCTTAGGGATATACCGTTACCCAACACTTTACGATGGGAAATATCCAGATAAACTTCTTGATAAATCTACAATGAGTAAGCTAAACTCATCTTTTACTGTGGATGTTCCATTCAAAAACACAGGAGCTGACCGTACTAAAATTCCTTTTGCCTATAAAGGACAAGCCTTTTATCATTTGGTTGACGAAGATGTCACTACTGCTCGAAATGTTATCGATGTTGACAGAGTAAGTATGGATGATTTTAAAACCGTTTACAATGGTAACCCCGATTATATGGCAAAGAATGTTGAAGCACGTGAAATAATAAATTTTAAAACTAAAGAAATATATGGAAATAAATATTTTTATATCAGGGACTTAGCATACGAAGCAGGTGGTGCAGCTGATAACGCAACAGGTAATGACGATTTTAATCCTATCAACCCAACGTGGTTACGTGTATTAAGAACTGACTGGCCAGACATCGTAACGTTCAAACTTAATCAACCTAAAGTTAAAATAGGTGACACTGTTTCCTTCACGATGGATGGATACGAGTATGTTTCTGATAAACGAAATAAAGCTGATACCACAATAACTATAACAAAGGCTGATGGAAGCCAAGTTGGTGCTCCTATTAAGACGAATTTGAAATCGGATAAATCTAAAAAGAATAAAAGCAAACCAAATCAGGCGGAAGCAGGATACTGGGTAAGTGAAAAAGTACAGGGACCTCAAATCACTGAAAAGGGACTTTATACAGCAGAGCTCTATATGGAGGATTCTGTAAAACGGTTTGCAAGTAAAAAAATCACCTTTGCAGTCGGTTGTGAAGAAGGTGACTCTTCGGAAGAGTGTAATGAGAATCCACCTGGAGAGTACGGTTCTTGTAGTTTCGAATACACAGTTGAAGAAGCGGAGAAAATTGAAAGTACACCTGAACATATGAAGGCAAATCCAGTTGGGAAAATTACAGAAGATAAGAATGTACCAACGAGTGCTGTATTTGATGTTTTGAAGTATGGTATTGCCACGGATGAATATTTAAAAGTTTGGGGTAAATCAAATCGCTTCTTGTCCGATTATAAATTCCAGCAATATAAAGGGAAAATCAAGTATAAAATTAAGGTAGATAAAACATACAACAGATCATGGACAAAGTATGTCTCTAGAACGTGTCATGATGAAGATGGTCCTTATGATTGCTCATACGAAGTTCCACAAAGTGACACAGTTCATAAAGAAATGTCATTTGATGATGTTTATGATTATTCATACTGGCAAATCGGTCATTTGATTATTTATAAACTAGATGATTTAACATTCGAGAATTATGCTTTACCAAGCGGAAAAGTAATTGTCATGAATGACAGGCATGAAACAGTAGCGGACGCTATACATTCAGATATTTGGGAGAGCCATGTTTTCCCTAAACTCTGTAATAATGTAACATTGCCGTCTTCTAGCTTGCAAGGTGGTTATAGTCCGCCACCAGTTCCAGATGAAACCGATTTGTTTAAGTCAGCTGCTAAATTAGGATCGCGTATTCCAGATGTGAAAAATGATTCGGTGAAAATTAAAGTATCGTCTAAAGATGTACAAAAAAATCCTGTATCAGAAAAAGAAACAGTACACATGGACGATAAGAAAACACCTTCTCATGGTCCTAAACCTAAAGAAATAACTATTTCAGATATTGTTGATTTAGAAATGTCTGGACAATATATCGATAAAGAAAAAGTCAATAAATATCAGACTACCAGCAAAATCACGGCTAAGTATTCACCAATCATAGAAGTTAATAAGGCAGCGGAGCCGACTGTGTCCTTCACAAATACTTCTAATGATACTGTTGATGGCGAAAAAGCTATAAATACAGTAACGGTACATACACCAGTTGTTATGTATGCAAAGGCATCTGATGATAAAGAGCATGACCAAAGAACAAATCCACCTTCTCGTTCTACACCTGCAAATCCCGATACTGATCGGCATGCATTTGTATTAGATAGACCTTTTAAAGTAACACTACCAACCGTCGGTCAACATCTAAACGAGCCGGGTTATGGGAATCGCGATTTTGCTAAATATTACAAGGATAAGCAAATTAAATTCCCGTTTGACGTTTATACCGAAACAAAGCAAGGATTCTATCCTAAGAATACGTGGATATCGGTACCAATTGATATGGAGACTGTAACATTCTTTTTACCTGTATGGACACCAGAAGGAGAGTACACGATTGATTATCGTGCTATCGCAATCAATGCACCTGATGGACATGTTAGTAGCAATAATCCTACTGAGCAGGAAGCCAATTTAAACCTTAATTTCCGCACTCCAGATGGAATGATGGATAATCATATTGCTACTGACCAAATTGCAGTTGATGTAATTGGACGTTTATACGATTTCCATGTAACTGATATAGTAGATTACAATTGGCAAAATGTATTTAGGAAAGGTGATTTATTCACTCCTACAGGAAATAGCTATTGGGTGGGGAAAAATGGAATAGACGGGGCTCTAAGAGGAAATGAACTTCCGTATACACTTCCGGTACACCATAATAGCCATCCAAATGGTTATGCAAATGTAGCAACTAAAACGGGCTATACTTTCCGTTTCGATATGAAAACGAAAGGTAATATGTTTGGCCAATCAGATGCCATTCGGATTAAGCCAACATTCTATTTCGTAAACAAAGATGGAAAAAATAGACGACCAGTTGATTTGTATTATCATAATGACGAAAATTACTTTGTAAGAATTGGCTCTGAAAAAGATAAAGTATACCGTTCTGTAGTCTTGAATGAAAAACTCCGTAATGTCCCACAAAAGCAGTTAATAGATAATGCAAATTACTATTACCGTCATGCAGATACTGAGGGATATCAGGAGGAAGCTAGTAAATTCCAAGAAACATCATTTATGCGTATGTATATACGTAAATGGTCAAAAGAACCTATTCGTACTGGGCCGTATAGTTGGCAAATGTTGAACTCTAAACTACGAACATTTATGGGACCAGGTGAAGATGCAGTACCAGACAATACGATGGTACCTAAAAAGGACATCGTGGCTCGTGAGCAAACATGGTATGGCGAATATAGTTTACCTTCCAAGACTTATGTTGTAGAGAAAGATGCAAAAATTGCTGAAGGGGCTGTAGTAGGACGTATAAATGAGAATAATAGAATGTTCTTAAAAGACGGTTACATCATTGTTAATTTCGATATTGAATCAATTAGAGACGGTGATGTACAAAATCCATATTTACAATATATCCATGGTAAACTGATGAATCAATGGAGTGATATGGATGGATTTTCACATAGTTTCCAAGATACTTATGGTAATACATTTAACTTACAAGATGGAGATGTAATTTTCTATCATGGTGATCAGAGCAGTAATAATGATTTTGCTCCAAGCGTAACTCACTAATCACTAAGTAAACCCCCTACGATGTATGTGTAGGGGGTTTTATTGTCAGAGAAGATAAAACGATTAGTAATGAAGCGGCTTATACTCTCTGTATTAAAGCAGACGGCGGAT
Source organism: Lysinibacillus sp. CNPSo 3705 (assembly GCF_028674935.1). Taxonomy (NCBI): domain Bacteria; kingdom Bacillati; phylum Bacillota; class Bacilli; order Caryophanales; family Bacillaceae; genus Lysinibacillus; species Lysinibacillus sp. CNPSo 3705. The sequence goes on from NZ_JAQZSD010000056.1 coordinate 15,926, forward strand.
TTTTAGAACAATAATTCGAAAATACATTAAAATCAATTTCCGCGATTAGAGGAGGAATTAAATATTTATGAAATTGACCTATGATATTACCATTTTTCCTTTGCTGTATATACCATTATTAATATTCATGTTAGCATTATTCTCTTTGTATCTTTATAATAAAACTAAGTTAAAGACTGAATTATATATTTCTGTAAGTATGTTTGTTTTAGTAGCAGCATCATTATATATATTTACATTGCAAGGAAAACACATTACTTTTGATAGTTATCCATTTCAAATAGCAACCAGTGTATTATTGATCGAGACGATAGTAATGCAGTTATTTAGTGAGAAAAGAGACTGGCGAAGTTGTGTACCTATTGGTTTGGTACTCATCTTAACATGGGGTACATTAGTGTTACATCCATTAATACGAGGCTTTGTATTTCCCATATCATTATTTGCTCTTGTTGGGTGGCGCTATATTCGATTAGCTAAAAGAGATGTAACAGAAATAGTTCGTATGTCTTTACTATTTTCGTTGGGGATCGCAGGCATGCTTGGAAATTTTATAGGTTCTGCAGCATTTCAATTTATCAGTAGTCTACTTATTTCAAGTTACCTTGTCCTAGAAAATACCCATTATTTTAATCGTGTAATTGCATTATTTAAAAATGTAAGCATTACCAGTATTACAGATTCATTAACACAGTTGTATAATAAAGCATTCTTTTTCAAAAAGGCAGAACAGCTTATAGGTAAGCAACCTATCAGTATTATTTTCGTAGATATTGATGATTTTAAACAAATAAATGATTTCAAAGGTCATGATTATGGTGATGAAATAATACAAAAGGCAGGCTTGTTATTTAAGCGCACTTTACATGAACAAGGATACGCTTGTCGCTATGGAGGAGACGAGCTTGTAGGTATAATCACAACTAATCGTGCGATGGAGCTTGCTGCGCGTTTCAAAAGAAGTTTTGAAGAAGCCACAGGAACAACAGTAAGTATCGGTGTAGCCCATCAAGAAGAATTAGATGTTAATGAGGGGGAAGGAGGAATTGATGAATTAATTAAATTAGCAGATGAACGGATGTATCAGGCCAAATTAAAAGGTAAGAATCAAGTGTGCTAATTGCTCTGATGTATTTCCGTTTCCGGTTGTATAAAGAAATCTAAAAGAATCGGAGGGACGGCTTATTAGGTATGAATGGAATACCAATTATAAGCCTATGCCTATGAGAGCAGCTATTGAAATAAACGATTTCATCGCCTCAATCATGAAAGACACCCGTCCTAAAAGAACAATTTATGGTAAAAATTTTGTAATGGTACAGATGTATAAGTATTATATAACAAAATATCTTTACGAACAAAATAATACAATTTATATTTTTATATTAGCGTTAGTAAGTAAGCAACAAGACACATATAAATTAAACTCGAAAACAGGTAAAAGTGATCGCACAATCGAATATTCTACACAATCTAAAGATGGGAGAACAATCATGATAGACGAACCGATTGATAAGTTAAAGCCTGATTGGTCGTTTATCAAAGATATTCCTTCAGGTGATAAATTCTTAGGTCTAACGGAATCAGAATATCTTAAACTTATAGCATCATCCTTTGATGATAAAGAATTTCTTCAGTTTTCGCAAACAAAGTAGATTGTGTGGGATTGTTTGCTTTTGTATATTTTGGTATGATTAAAGTATCTTATTTTTGTCTTTTTAGGTTTTTTCTACTTTCTGTAGAAAAAAGATGTAGTTAACATTTAACAACCTTTGGGTTGAATCGAGAACAGGATAATTATGTCCTGTATTACTATGATTCTTCCTGGAGGTTGTTTTTTTATGCCCAAAAAAGCAGAAATAAAATAAAACAATCCCGAAAGGAAGAAATATCTATGAATAAAAACATCGAATTAACAATCCATATTGCAGAGGATTTTAAGGCTTTAAAATCAAAATTATTGCCGCTTCAATTTAGATTAAATCGAGAAGGTGCTTTACTTTGGACAAATCCATTTGAAAAAACACAACAATTTACTATCAAACCATTGAGAGAGGGAAGCACGAACTATAGCGTAAAGTTAAGCCGTTACTGTGAGCAGGTTATTTCAATGTTAACGAGGTGTTTAAGCTTTTTTGACTGTGATGTAAGGCAGCTACATTATATTTTAACACCGACACAAGCTAACTTTAATCGAGAGAATTTCCGGCAAATAGCTAAGAGAGAATGGTCTGAATGTAGTCCTTATATCTTCATGTGCTTGAATAGAAAAGATGCAGAAGTTGTCTGTATTATCATGCAAGATAACGTGTTCCATACAAGGAGCGTACACTCATTAAACCGAATACAACATTTTGTAGAGCTGTGTGATCGATACAGTTCTTTTTTTGTGCAGGAAACACCATTCAATCTCTTCACTTTTGAGGAATATGCAGTCGGTGCAGTATTAGGAGGACAAAGTAGGGGGCGAACTGTTTTGCGGACGGGGTCTTAGCCCCACGGGCGCGAACGTTCTACCTCGGCTACCGTTATCATATATCGATATAAAAAATGGTCAACCAGAAAATTTTCTGGCTGACCTTATAATACGATCGGGCGCGATTGTTGAGCAACACACGTAGAAAATAATCAAACTTTTTTATAAAAACCTAAATTAAAACTCCTAAAGAGAATCCCTTTTGAAAAAAGATTGTTCAAAAGAGATTCTTCTTTTTTATCGTAAAATAAGGGTTTGCGAGTTAGTTTTGCTCAAACTTTATTTCAAAGCAATAAATTATACTTTTAATGACAATTTGTGCATCTATTAACTTATAATGTTTATAAGCCAATAGATGTATTTTTTATGAAAGGAGATAAGATATGAGTATTATTATAGAAAAGATAAGCTTATGTACATCTCGTATGGATAGAAGGAGCAATTGTTTAGATAAAACTGAGATTGCTAAGGGGGAAAAGGTTAATGACTAATTCAAAGTCAACAAAAAGTGATAATTTCACCAAATTTTACAGGAAAATTTACTGTCCTATCTGTAAAGAGTATTCTGTTCGTGTCTATGACAATGATATTGAGTGTTTTAATGATTGCGAAATAACTTCTAAAGTAGATGTAAATAATTTTGATGGATTCTTCAATAGAGAAGAAATTGAGTCGTTGTTTTTCTTTAATGAAAAGGATAGATTAGAAAAATTAATTAAATTATTTAGGAAACCCATTATCTACGGAAATATTAGTAAACGTGATGGGGATAGACTAAATAAAATATTCGAAAAGAAAAACTATACAGAAATAGACATTGATGATTTATTAATAAACTATTTAATAAAAGAAGGGTTAGATGAGCTTCCAAAGAACCCTACTAATTATGGTTATATTATAAATTTAATAGAGGATATACATTATTTTCTTTTAAGGGCGTGCCAAGACTTATCGCTGTTTGATATAGCACTTGAAATAAATAAAACTAAGGAAGACAAGCCATTTTATTCAGCAAGATTTTTCTTCTACAATGCAATTGAGTCTATTTGGTACGCATTTGAAAGAATCGTGGTGTATGCAGGTTTAAAATATGGATACGGATTCAAACAAAAATTGGAAAAGAATGGTTCATATGAAATAATAACGTCTTTGGAAAAGAAGTTAGAACAGAATGATATGCCACCAATTTATAAGGAAATAGATATCTATCGGAAAAAAAGCGGAAATTTTATTGGTGAAATAAGAAGAAATAACACTCATAATTCTTCTATACATATTCAAGAAATAAATCGAAGAACATCATCCAATAGAAATGCTAAAAAATTAATTATGGAGAAAAATGCTAACTATTTCGATGGCCTTTATCTAAAGCCGAAGGTTAATAAAACCATTTTAGCAATAGAGCAATTATATTGTGCGTTAGAAGAAATTGTTAAAGACTTTAATAAAAACTGTGAGCAGTTTGATAACATACAGATTCCAATGAGGGATGAATTTGAAAAGAATACCTTATTTAACATTAAAATAAATGAAAAATTTGATTTAAAAGCTATTGACTTCAGAAAACAAGCAGCATTTAATAACCTAATTCAATTAAGTAAAGGTAATGAAAAGTATAATGCAGAGATGCAGATGTTATGGGACATTTTCTTTAGGCTTGAGGAAACACAAAAATGTATAATTGACGTTTATAGGCTTGAAGACAATGTTTTTGAAAGTTACTGGAGTAAAACGATAGAATTTAATATTGTAGGATTTATAGACAACAGACTTTTTGTTTATGCAGGGATGTCTAGAATTTATGCTGCACTTGATAAATTTTCTCAGTATTACGCTTCTTCAAGAGGTTTAGATAAGAAAAAAATTAGGTATTTTAAGAGCTTGAAGTCTATCGATTCATCTAATAGTGATCCAGTTTTAAACAAAATACATCAAATTCTAGAAAGTGATGAATACAAAGGGCTATCTAAATTTAGAAATAGAATAGCCCATAATTTAAGTGCAGGGGTACTCTATGGAGATACTGGAGTAAAAAGTGAAAATGCTCATATTTATTATTGTATAGTTAAATTAATTAATGATTGTTTAGACTTACTCTTTGAAGAGGCAAAGCTAAAACTTGAACACGTGTATATATATACCGTATTAAATGAGAGGTAGCAAGGAATATATAAATTAAATTATTGGTGGGAGAAAATATGAGTAAGTGTATTTATTGTGAAAGAAACAATTTATTAACAAATGAACACGTTTTGCCAAGGTGGTTATATCAGTACACACAAAATCAAAATATTCAATTGCTGCAAGCATCTCCTGATAAATTTCTTAAAGTTCAACAGACAATAAAAGATGTTTGTCAACAATGTAATAATGGAGTATTATCCGAACTTGATACCTATGCTAAAGGAAGGTATGAGAATTTTTTCTCTAATTTTGTATTTAATAATCAAACAGTCACTTTTGAGTATGATTATGATTTGCTTGTTAGATGGTTATTAAAAGTATCTTTTAATTCAGCTCGTGCCAATGGAAGGGACTATGATTCTTTTCTTGAATATAGAGATTATATTTTAACCGGAAAAAATAGACCAACTAGAATGACAGTATTTTTGCAATTAATAACACCTTACATTTTTAGTGAAAAGGATAAAATGAATGTAAAGGATGAGTCACTAAAGGCACTGGGTTATCTTCCTCCAAACTTTACACGTATTTCAAGATTAGATGACACTGCATCAATAGGGATTAATAAAGATAATTATAATTTGATAAGAATGGTAATGTTAAATTCTTACAATTTTTATATTTTGATTCCTTCAGATAACATTATATCCCGTGAAGATTGGAAGAATGAATTAAGAGTATTTAAAAGTACAGGGTTAACCCAAAAAGTTTATAAATTACTCCCAGAAAATAAATCAATTAGTTTAAATGCATCTAATGTATCTATATTAGATGCGGTTAAACATCATATGAAAAGTAATGAGAATGTTTATAAAAAGCTTTTATAAATAATAATTCTTTAAAACATCATTATTTTAGCAATCCAGAATCGGGCGCAATTCTTGAATTGGAATTGTGCTTTTTTCAGTGCATTGGACTCTACTAATCTTTATTGGAATAACACTACATACTTCGAACTAAATATCTACTGTAATAAAATTAATATTGTAATATACTTTTGTAAATAGGTTTACACTGATTATTTATATTTTAATCAAAGATCTCTGGAATGCTCAGTAAAAAATATTATAAGGAGCCCTAAAATGAAAAAGAAAATAAACTATTTAATCTTACTTTTAACTGCCATCTTAATAGTTGGTTGTACTAATGTAGAAGATGGATCGAATACTGATGGGAAAGCTATCTCACCAGAAGTAACTACAAAAAATAGTGAAAAAGAAGAATCTATGACTGAAAAACAAGTAGTAGAGGAAACATCTACTGAATCAAAAGATCAACTGTTTAAAGGTTACAAACTAATTGATGTTGATGGTGGTGATTTGTCTGGATATCGTGAACCTAACGTCGTCGTTGACATAGGTTTTGGGGACCGAGAGTATTGGTCCTTTACGAATGAACACGGACAAGTAGTCCGTGTCATTGCTGCCGAAATCGTTCTACAGGATGATCGTACCGAACCTGTAACATCATATGGTAGATACTATGCTGATGAAGCAAAAGTTCCTGGTGTCGAAAGAGCAGACTTAGATGAGGGACATATAATTGCAGATTCTCTCGGTGGAGTATCAAATGCTTATAATATTACGCCACAAGATAGTACACTTAACCGACATGGCGATCAAGCATATATGGAAGACGCTATTCGTAAAGCCAGTGGAGCTACAAATTTTGAGGCAATTATTACATATCCAAATACGGAAACACAGATTCCTTCTCATTACAAGTACACTTACATTTTAAAAGGGAATAAAGTTGTAGATGAGTTTGATAATGGCAACCCTGATGAAATAAATAAATCTCTAGGATTAACTGAAAGTAAATCAACTAACTCAAATAAGTCAATAAGTTCTAATAAGTCAATAAGTTCTAATAAGTCTAATGCTTCGAAGGGTGCTGAAGATATCGATATTTCTAGCGTTGATACAGATGGAAATGGACAAGTAACGATTAAAGAAGCAAAAGCAGCAGGTTATAGTATGCCAATAACGAGTGATCACTGGTTATATCCATTTATGGATGATCGAGATAATGATGGTATGGTAGGTGAATAAGCCCCTAGAACTTTAAGGCAAAATAAAAATGAACGAAGAAAGGAACAGTTCCCTCGTTTCACGATTTATAACAATTTGTGAGTAAGTGTCTATACAGAACCAACTTTTATTTATTTAAAATATGGATTGATAATAAAGTTTGATTAAAAATCCTGTGTTGATATGCAGGATTTTTTCTTATTCCACAATCGGGCCATATTAGTGAATAAATTTTTTTATAACAGGTATCAACCGATGCTTTAGGACCTTTTTATTACGTCACAGGTTAGTTGCATTCTAGAAGCTAAAGCTAAGAGTAAGTATTTTGGTTAATAGAAGTAAAAGCTATTTGACAATCAAAAGAAGCCTTAATTTAATGGGCTTCTTTTTTATATGCTTATTGCGGTAATGAAACGATTATAAGAATAAAGGACTGTTATGGAAAATATAAACTAAAATCAATAATTTGAAGTTTAATGTCAATAGAGCTGTTTCATAAAAGTGGGCAATCCTTTAAATCGCTCTAGAGCTTAAATATGGTTAATTTATCCCGAATAATTTGGGATAAATTATGTGCAAGTATAGCAAAGTAAAGATAAATTGTTTTTATCCCGAAAAGTTCAGATGTACAACAAACACTTCAAAATTACTGATTTATTAATTTTAGGGTACAAAGAAAACCCTTTTACAATGTTAGTAGGCGAACAATTAAGTAATGGTAAATACAGGCCACTTGCTAATGTAGAGTTTGGTTTCAAACCTGAAGAAAAAGCAGCATTTCGTCAAATTGCTAAACAGATTGTTACAAATGTAGACCGAAATATTATATGGTTAGAGCCTAGACTGTATTGCAAGGTTCAATATTTAGAGAAAACAAATTCTGGATCATTAAGGATTGTATCGTTTAAAGGTTTTAGTTTTGATAAGGCTCCCGAGCATTCTATTTCTTGAGATATAGGAAACAAAGGTCAATGATATAGATGGAGCAAGTTCCTATGGAGTTTATGATAGTTAGACCTTAACTTTATTAACCAGAAAATACTTACCCAAAATTATAATCGGGTAGGTATTTTTTATTTTAGGAGTTATCACGCCAGTTATTAATAACAAGAAATTCCTCGACCATCTCATTCGGAGAAGTGATAGGAGCGTTCACCTCTCGAACAATCAATGATAGTAAATCAGCCCATGAATATTCATCCGAATCAGTCATGCTGTTTATATAATTTAAAACCTTTTGGAGTTCATTCAATCTGTCTTTATCTAGTCCGTTTATTAAGTATTCCCTTATAAAATTGTTAACGATATCATAGTTCAGTATTGCTTGTTCTAGTAAGACTGCACAAGCCCTATGTGGAGTACATCTCATTGCGTATGCCAGCGCATCTATTAATTGATCCGTTTTTTGAGACACTCTAGTTGATATTCGATCACAGGTACCTGGGGGATTTTTCTTTTTAACACTAGGATTAGTTGGGTCACCAAAATACAAGGTATTATTGAAACGTATATCACGTTTAAAGAATTTAGATATAGAACTAATAATGTCAGCATTATTAATCGCGGTTACAACTAAATGATTCGTTACATCTTTAATAGGGATATTTGTTATATCAGAAAGCCTCTCAATACTGTCCTTTAGCGGTAGGGGGATAGTTGGTTTAAAATCCACTTTGGCATCCGATCGCCTTTTCCTTTGCCCTATCATCTCCACTTGATACCTCCATTCTGCAAAATAAAGCTAGTACACTGTCGTACTGTTCCTGGGATACTACATGTTATGGGGGAGAGATTATTTATATGTGTTTAAAATTAATTTTGTTTGGACACAATTATAAAAATGAAAGGGGGAAAATATAATGGCTAATGACAATAAAAAATTACTATTGGAAAAAATTAAGAAGGAAAACGAAAGGTATAATTTTCCGAAGAAGAAAAAAGGGAAAACAATGAAAAAGTAGATTTATAAAAATAGAAAACAAAAGATAAAATTCTATTTCTTATAGGGAAATCTAAAAGTCTTATCAAGCAGTAATCTATTGACTTTTATAGTTTTTCCAAAAGATCGGTATTGTAATCATACCTTTTGTATTTAGTATGTTACTAAGAAGGTATAGCTGCAGTTAAAATTTTTCTATTTTCTATTTAAGAACAAAAAAGGAAATAGTACTTTCGCATAAATCAAAGAAGAATAGTTGATAGAAATACAAAAGGATATAAACCATTTTTCGGTAGACCGTAATTATCTCTGAATCTTAAAAAGTATGGTAGATCCTTTTTCGTTATATTAGAAAAAAATAGATGTTGTAAATTTGAATATATGTTATACTTTATACATACTACTTTTTTTATTTTTTTTGAGTTTAACTCGAGCAACTAACACTTTACAGCCTTTGAGGTTGAATCATATACAGGATAGCTCTGTCTATTTTTGTATATATTACGATTCTATCCCTCAAAGGCTTTTTTGTTTTTAAAAGTAGTATAAATGCATAGAAGAATGGAGGGATTAGTGTGTTTAAAAATTTTAGAATGTATGTCTGTAGCACGGGTGGAAGAATGAAGTTAGCAAACATTCTTTAACGGAGGATTCAAAAATGGAAAATTAAAAAGAAAAAGAGGGGAATTTATATAATAGTTTTAGATTTAATTTCATCTGTGAAAGAATCATTAATTGCACTTGTATTTTTCGTTTTAATAGGTGCAGGTGAGGGGATTTTAGAGGAATATCTAAAATTCATGGATGAAAAAAACAATGAGGCAGAGGCTGATAATAATCAAACAACAAATCAACAACCAAGAAAATTTTGGACGAAAAAAAGGTTAATCAGATTTATGTATAAATGCGGGCGTTTGCTGGCAATTATAATAATTTTGTTTATTTCTTTTTGGTCCGGTTTAAAAATAACTATGAATATACTCAATGGTGAGCTAGGTAATATCGATTGGAGATTTGTTCTTCTAATGCCTTCATATAAAATTTATAAGGCATTTACGAAAGTAATGAAAGATGTTATGAACAACACTGATGAAGCGGCAAATGATGCTTCTAAAGTGTATTCAGGTTACAATACGGTATTTGAGGTTTTGAAGTCACTTCATTCATCTACTTCAGAGAAAGAAATAAAAAAACCGACCAATAATGAGAACGATAAAAATCAGTAACAAATACTGAGATATCCCCTTAATTGGTCGCAACAATTAATTTCATTTTAGTCATTCACAAAAGAAATGTCAATAATAATCATTGCTTTTGCTGGATGACTAAATGAAATAAGAAATACGCTCAAAATATGCAAATTAACTGCAAAATAGTTTTGATTAGGAGGAGACAAAGTGAACATGAACGTCAATGTTGATGAATTACGCAGTTTAGTAAAAAATACAAGAAATCGAAACATATTTATTCGATTTTTAGTTTTTTGTACGGTTATTAAATCTATTGCACCTATATTTTTAAGATACCCAAAAGACACTGTGAGGTTGTATATAAAGCATCTTGCTTCGGATAAAATGAGTTGAAAAACAAATGTACATACGAATTAATTAAGAGGTAAAAACGATCTATATTGCCAAATCTCAATTGGTTAATACAGGTCGTTTTTTTTTTGAAAACAAAGAGGAATTATATGATACACACACTAAGAACACCAGAAATTATTACAACAATTAATAATACAAATAAGCCCGAAAGTTAGGAAATGATAAATTGTAGAAAACGCTTTTGATATGCCTCAGCCTCTTCAATATTATTTTTATTAAATGCTAACATATATTACAAATATAATGTTCTACGATTTCGAATACATACTTTGATTCTTTATCCCATTGAAATTTCTCCTAAAAACTATCTGTAATATAAATTTATCCAGCAATCCCTTTTAATAATGGACTTTTATGATGAAATCAATTAGAAAAGATTATAGTGTAAATATAGATGAATTCAAATCATATTTATATGCTTACGAATCAGTGTGCATAGTGTTAATGGCTTTAATAAATACCTTTCATTAATAAAATAAATATGTTAAGCTAGAACTGTAACTTTTTTATTTTATTTCTATGACTACCATTTTGGTATGACGGCTTAACTACTACCGCACAGCCTTTGAGGTTGAATCTTTAGGACTTATTATGTCCTTTTTAACAAGATTCCCCTCGAAGGCTTTTTTTGTGCGCTAAGCAAGAAGTAAAAAGTTAAATACTTTGAGGACAGGTGATATTTATGCAAACAGTAAAAAAAGAGGTAAAAACAATCGTTGAGGCTGTCTGTATTCCTAATTTAAAATCGGAAGACAAACATATCGGATTACCAGAAGAAACAGCTGATGAAAAGAGATGGAGAGAATGTGGTCTTGTTAAAACTGAGACTAGTAACTTCCGTAGTTATTGGAGACAAAAAAAACATAATCTCTTTTGTCTTGATAAAGTTAAAAACAAGCTTTTAAAGGGAGTAGTTCCACAAAATAAGTTTCTTTTAGGTGCAATGGCAATGGGAGTTGCGACAGCAAGCGTTGTGGTACCAGTTATAACAGAAACAGCACACGCTGATTATAAAACACCGTTTAAAGATATCCCAAAAACACATGTGTATTATGACATTTTGCATCAAATGCGAGACCAAGGGATTATCACAGGGTATGGCGATGGTACATTTAAACCAGATGTGAAAATTAGTAGGCAACATGCTGCTGTATTAATCGAAAGAGCTACAAGCTTAACGTCTAAAGTACCTTTCGAACAATACAATGATATTCCAAAAACTCATCCTTATTTTGATGCTATCCAACGATTACAACAGACTGGCGTTATTAAGTCTAACGCTAAAGGAAATTTCAATCCAACAAAGAATTTAACTCGAGGCGAAATGGCATTAATTTTAGCAAATGCCTTTAAGCTAGAAGCAAAAGGAAAACACCCATTTAAGGACGTTTCTCAAACGACTGAGGAAGGAAAAGCTATCGCGGCGCTTTATGAAGCGGAAATTACAACGGGTTATGATGCAACTACTTTTAAGCCAAATGTACCTCTATCAAGGGCGCATTATGCAGTATTCCTATATCGTGCACTAAACTATGAAAAGACTGCTGGAAAACCTATTGAAAAAGATATTCCAAAATTGAATATGGATATGAGTTTAGATGACTTTCAAAAGGTAGTTATTAACGATAAATCATTATACAATGTAGCTCCTGATGAGAAAGTAACTGAATTTGCCTTTAATGATCCTCGATTTAAAAAGCTATTAATCGAAGGACAACGATATGTGAAGCAAACAAACTTTAAGTATAAAGAAGCTGGAGCTTTTATACATTTGCAGGAACCAAATTGGATAAATACGTTACCACCAGGATATTTGTCAACTCAAATTGGAATCCTACTCAATAGTAAAACTAAAGATATAAAGTTTAGCTTTGATTATACGAGCGAAAATACAGTTAATTTAACCCTTCAATTATTCAATCTTGCTTATCCAGAGCTTTCATCATTAGAAAGTAAAATTAAAGAATCAGCAAAAGAAGCACGTGAAGCATATGCAAAAGAAAAAGACATTCCGGCAGGTGAGCGTGATTTCCAAGGTAATATAACTATCGAATATATCGGAGATTTCAAGGTTAGATTTGGCACAAATTATCGACTAGAATATTTCTGGATAGAAGTACAAAAAAATAAATAAAAGAGATTGATATTCCTTAGAAGAAAAGAAGGCAAATACTACTCGAGCAATATTGAGTTATGCGCTAAGGTAAAGCGATTACCTAGTATCTGGTTTCGAGGGACATTTCTTATTCAAAGCAAGAGAAATAAACAAAAATACATGCAGTAGTCAGTCATTTTATTCAAGTGACTATACCATATCTTAGAAAACAAATACTCGCCTTTACGTATGTATAAGGTGAGTATTTTTTATTAATCTTCCATTTCTGGATAGTTTTTTTAATTAATATCTGGTATAATATACTTATACACTTTTTCTTTTTATTATTTTTGTAGCCAATAGACTATGAGCTACGTGAAATTACTTATTTGCAGCCTATGTGGTTGAATCGAGAACGGGATAATTGTGTCCTTTTCTAAGACGATTCTTCCATATGGGCTTTTTTGTTGTTTTCAGACAAATAAGTGGAAGAGAGGTAAAAAAAAATATAGTCTACAAACTTAAGACAGAAGGAAGAAAAAAAGAAGTGGAGTATTTATCTAATTACTTCAAGAGGGTGTAATGAACACAACAATAAATCCTAGATATTTTAAGGCGTTGTTAGAAATGGAGGCTATTTCACAGTTTTAGAAATATAGCTTTAATTCATAATCAAATGCTCATACTTTAAACAAAGATTTAGAGGAACAGTCACAACACCGTACCTAAATTATATAGGTGTTTAGTGGGTGTTTTTTGTTTTTTAGAAGGAACAACAATGAGGCTCTAGATTAGGAAATGGTATTAGAAAAAAACAAAAATAAGCGTACGTATGATGTGGTTAGCAAACCTTTTATGACAACCATCAGAGGATTCTACACTCCAAGTTATTAAAGCGGCAATTGATATGGGTGTTTAAATAAAGGTTGATAAGGGATAGTAACCACCAAAAAAACAGAAGGAGGAAGGAAGCTATGTCATTATTTTTTACAATATTTGTTGTTGTTATGTCTAGTTTATATTTAGGAGCTAAAAGAAAAATAAGAATCTTAAAGAAAAAAACAGAAGAATTATCGAACGTCGTACATCTTGAAACATGGGGTGTTCCTTCTAATCTTTATTCGGATATTTATAAAACTGAGAACATTTCTTCAGTAGTACCGGTTGATAATTCAAATTCAGAGGTTGAGGAAGAGAAACCAGTATATGTTGAGGACTGTATGGACGATGCAACACTAGAATTTTTAAATTCTTTAACAGTAACTACATCGAATCCATGAAGGTTTAATTATTTAAGTTCCCTGACATTTTATGTGTTAGGGGGCTTTCCTCAAAATTCAAAACTTATTATTAAATATAAAAT
>NZ_JAQZSD010000057.1:0-28689 GCF_028674935.1 Lysinibacillus sp. CNPSo 3705
ATTATCGAGTTTCCAACGTTTTCAACTTATAAAAGTACCTAAAAATAATTGTGGCAAATTTTATATTACATTTTTGTAAATTCAACTATTTTATCTTTAAAAATTTGTAGAACTATGTGAAAGTTTTGTTATGATGATTGCAGAAATCGACAATATTCATTCAACAGGAGGAACATGATGTTCAACTCAAACAAGCAAGATCCATTTTTTAAAGCATTATTAAACATTTCTAAAAACGTTAAAGAAGGTATTTATTACGCTCATAACGCACGTATTGAAAATATAGATTCACTAAAAGAAATCGCAGACACAATGAAGCGATATGAAACAAGTGGAGATAAATTGATTCACGAGCTTATCGTTATGCTCAATAAATCATTTATGACACCTATCGAGCGTGAAGATATTTTATCACTTGCCAATAAATTAGATGATGTTATTGATGGAATGGAAGGCTGTATTGCTCATTTTGACATGTACAATTTAACAGAAGTTACAGACCCGATGCGCCAATTCTTAACATATATTGCGAAAAGTACAGATGAAATGGTCCAAGCAATGGAGCTATTAAATAGTAAAAAGCTTGTTGAAATGCGTAAACATGCTATTCAAATTAAGGACTATGAGCGTGAATGTGATGAAATTTTCCGCTCATCAATGAAGCAATTATTTATTCAAGAAAAAGATCCGATGCGCCTCATGGTATTCAAGAGTATCTATGAACAATTTGAAGATATTGCAGACTACTGTCAAACTGTAGCTAATACAATTGAAACAATAATTATGCGTAACGCGTAAGATGGAGAGTACGAAATGGATACAATATTACTGATAACAATATTAGTCGTTATATTCGCACTTGTGTTCGATTTTATTAACGGCTTCCATGATACAGCCAACGCGATTGCAACTTCTGTATCGACGAGGGCATTGAGGCCACGTACTGCAGTATACATGGCTGCACTTATGAACTTCATTGGAGCTATTACATTCGTTGGGGTAGCGAAAGCATTAACAAAAGATATTGTTGACCCGTTTAGCTTAAATGCTTTTAATGGAGATACTACAGGTTCAGTCGTTATTTTAGCGGCATTATTATCAGCCATTACATGGAATTTAGTAACATGGTACTTTGGAATTCCATCTAGTTCATCACATACATTAATTGGCTCAGTGGCGGGTGCTGCAATTGCAGCTGCTGGCTTTAATGTATTGAACTATAGCGGCTTTATAAAAATCATTCAAGCACTTATTTTCTCGCCATTACTTGCATTTGCAGCCGGTTTCTTAATGATGACTTTATTGAAAGTTCTATTTAAGGATACAAATTTATATCGAACGAATAAAGGCTTCCGGACAATGCAAATTGGTACAGCAGCTTTACAATCATTTACTCACGGTACTAATGATGCTCAAAAAGCAATGGGGATAATTACGCTCGCTTTAATTGCAGGAGGCTTACATCACACAGATGACATTCCTTTCTGGGTACGTTTTGCAGCAGCATGTGCAATGGGTCTTGGTACATCTGTAGGTGGTTATAAAATCATCAAAACAGTCGGTGGCAAGATTATGAAAATCCGTCCAGTAAACGGTGTTGCAGCAGACCTTGCTTCTGCGTCCATCATCTTCGGTGCAACGTTAATTCACTTACCAGTTTCTACAACACATGTAATTTCTTCATCTATCATGGGAGTAGGAACAGCACACCGTGTAAAAGGTGTTAAATGGGGCATGGCGCGAAAAATCGTGACAACATGGGTAATCACCATGCCAATTTCCGCAGTCATGGCGGCAGCTATTTATTTCATATTAAGTTTATTTTTCTAACATAGTGGGGGAATGCACAAATTGCGTGCATTCCTTTTTTGTTTAATTAATTCGAAATGGATTGACAGATAGAAAGACAGGGTAGGGCGACGGAAAGAGAGACGAAGTGACGGAAGGCCAGAGCAGAGAGACGGAAGAAAAGGCGAAACGACGGAAGGCACAAGTAGAGCGACGGAAAGAAAAGAACAAGCGACGGAAGGCACGAGTAGAGCGACGGAAAGAAAAGACGAAGTGACGGAAGGCCAGAGCAGAGCGATGGAAAGAAAAGACGAAGAGTGAAGGCCAGAGCAGAGCGACGGAAAGAAAAGGCGAAGCGATAGAAGGTTAGAGCAGACGACGGAAAGAAAAGGCGAAGTGACGGAAGGCAAGAGCAGAGAGACGGAAAAAAGACGAAATGACGGAAGGCCAGAGCAGAGCGACGGAAGAAAAGACGAAGCGACGGAAGGCCAGAGCGGAGCAACGGAAAAAAGACGAAGTGACGGAAGGCCAGAGCAGAGCGACGGAAAGAAAAGACGAAGTGACGGAAGGCAAGGGCAGAGCGACGGAAAAAAGACGAAGCGACGGAAGGCCAGAGCAGAGCGACAAGAAAGAAAATGCGAAGTGACGGAAGGCCTGAGTAGAGCGATGGAAAAAAGACGAAGTGACGGAAGGCCAGAGCAGCGCGACGGAAAGAAAAGACGAGACGGAAGGCAGAGCAGAGCGACGGAAAAAAGACGAAGTGACGGAAGGCCAGAGCAGAGCGACGGAAAGAAAAGACGAAGTGACGGAAGGCCTGAGTAGAGCGACGGGAAGCAGATGTGGCAATTAATAAAATGAGAAGTCAATTATAAAGAAATTAAGAGTGGACGTGTATTACTCATTTTGAAATCTTTTGGTCTATGGGCGAGGTGATTAGTGCAGCGAGTGCAAATCAATTGTTTTAAAATATAAAAAGAGATGGAGGATAGAACATGGTATTAAATTTTAGATGTAGATTGAAGCTTAATATCTAGGATGAAAGAAAAGGTAGCGGAGGAACTTTCAGGTTCTAGGAAAATATGAAGGATAAAGCTGAGCTACTCAAGTTTATTGTGGTAAATTGAAATATTGTCTATTCCTTTTAAAAATTTTTAACCATAGAAGAAGCGGTTTAGATCAAAAAATAATCTTGCCGCTTCTTTTTATATGGCTGATGTTGTTATTCCTTAAAAAACGTACAAAGTTACATTTAAATGTTAAGAGTGGAGTTGTCTGAGATTATACACGGAATTGAGCTGCCAATCCTCTTAACTCCTCTGCCAAGTTTGCAAGTGCATAAGCAGATGATGAAATTTCCTCCATTGATGCCGTTTGTTCCTCAGTTGTAGCAGAAATACTCTCTGTGCCTGTTGCGTTAGATTTAGTTATGGAGTGGATCGTATTGACACTACCAACAATTTCTTCGGTGCCTGCTGCCATTTGTTCGACTGCTGCAGATACCTCTTCTACCTGCATCGTAACACTTTGAATGGCACTTTGAATTGCAGCGAAAGTAGTACGTGTATTTTCTGTTGTTTTAATTCCTTCATTAACTCCAGCTGTTACTAACTTCATTGATTCAACAGCCGTTTGAGTATCTTTCTGTGTCTCTGAAATCAAGACTTCAATTTGGTTTGAAGAAACAGCAGACTGTTCCGCTAATTTTCTAACCTCATCTGCAACGACGGCAAAGCCCTTCCCATGCTCGCCAGCACGAGCGGCTTCAATTGCAGCGTTTAGTGCAAGGAGATTTGTTTGTTCAGCAATTGCTGTAATCGAATCAATAATTTGACCAATTTCATTAGAACGTTTTCCTAACAAGTCGACAACGTCGGATAAGCCTTTTACCTGTTCTGTGATGTCTATCATTTGTTGATTCATTTGATTCGCTGCATTCATACCATTTATCACTAGGGATAAAGAATCCCCTGAAAGTTCGCTGACAGCTTGAGCATTTCCAGCCACTTGTTGAACACCTGTCGAAAGCTCATTAACGGTATTGACTGTGTTGGAAACACTATTTAGTTGCTCTGCTGATCCATGAGCGATAGTTTCCATTGTATTTGCAACCATCTCTGTTGCTTTTGTAGTTTCTGCTGCATTAACATTTAACTCTTCAGATGCTGAGGCTACATGATTAGCAGTTTCAGTCACTTTTATTACTGTATTACGAATATTATTAATCATCGTGTTAAATGATTGTGTTAATTGACCGATTTCATCTTTGGATGAATAGGTACCTTGCACAGTCAAATCACCGTTACCTGCCTTTAACATAATTGCCTGTAACTCTTTAACTGGATTCACAATTAATCGTGCAATCCATGTTGCCAATGTAATAAAGAAAATAATGGCCACAACAGAGAGAATGGAAGAAATAAGCATAGTAGTGAAGAGACTTTGTTTATTTTCTTCATTTAGTTTATTGGCATCTTCGGAACCTTGAGTCATAAGATCGCGTGCATCACTTGCCATATTCTCAGCAAAATCATCTAAAATTGTGGTGTAAATAGAATAGGCTTCTGCGTTTCGGTTCTGACTAGCCAAATCAATAACATCTGCCATAGTGCTAAAATAACTATCAACATTGGATTTAAGAGATTTTAACATTTTTTGTTCATTTTCATTGCCATGGTAAATGGTTTCAAATTTCATGATTGAGTCTTTAACACTTTCAGCTCTCTCGGAGATCATTGTCTTTAGCTCAGCATTATCACTTGCTTCTGTAGTAATCATGAGTTCTAAAACGAAAGAATCCATCGCACGAATATCAGTTCGAGCTTGACCGATATATTCAATTGGCAAAAGTGATTCGTCGTACATTTCACTAGATTTTTTTGCCATATCGTTAGTGTAATAAAAACCACCACCAGAAATAATTAGCAAAAATATAACAGCGGACGTAATAAGCGTTAGAACTTTCTTTTTAATCGATAAGTTTTTCAAAATATTTCCTCCATCAGCTCAAATATCTTCGGAAAAAGTGGGATATAGTAATAACATTGGATATATTGAGTAATTTAGATTTTGTAATAATATATCACATTTAAGATTTAAATAAGAGAAGTGAGAATTATGGGATTTTTATGAAAGATGAAGAGTTACAGCTTATTGCAATCGAGATCACTCGGAAAAAATCCAAAATAAGGGGACGAAATTTACCGTATTTGTAGGGTGTTATAGTAAGGCTGTTTGAATAGGAAAGTGACTAAATCTTCATCTGTAGAGGCCAAAGCGCACTGTACTGATCTATAAGGAAATTAGAAAGGGGTTAATCCCTAAATCATTGTTTAATGACTGTTTGGATAACCCCGAAATAGATTATTATTGCTTTGGAAGATAAACTTTACCGTTTATCGTTACTTTAGATGCAGAGATAAGAATTTCTTTATTTGCTACATAATATGGATCTAAAATTTTATCGATAGCAACCCATTTTTCATTAGCTTTTTCATCGTCACCTGCTTTATCAAGAGCTGTTGCTTCTTCATAAAGCTTTTTTAATTGTTTTTTATCATTTGCCTTAATTTCGAAATCAAAGTTAGATAAGTAATCTTCAAAGCTAAGTGGCTTAAAATAAGGATTAATCATTTCATCAAATTCACTCCAGAGCTTTTCAGATAATTGATCATTTTTATCTTTATCAGCTTTTTTAGCATCATTGTATAAAGTTTTTAGTTTTGGCATAGCTTCTGCCGGAATATCTAATTCCAAATCTGAGATGTATTCTTCAAATGTTAACGGTGGATTTAGAGCATCTAAGTAAGGTTGAAGAACCTTTAAAAATTCATCAAATTTTTCTTGTGCTTTGTCCTCTTTACCGGATTTCTCCAGTTTAATCCACTGTTGATAAATATCTTTCAGTTGTTTTTGATCGTTTTCTTTAATAACTATATTTTTTTCACTAAATCCATACTCCTCAATGAACTCTTCAAAGGATGCAGGTACCCAGCTGGCTAAAATATACGGCTTTGTGATTTTAACCATTTCAAGACTTATTTTTTCTACTTCATCATATTTCTCTTCTTTTTCTAATTTCTTCGTTTGATTAAACAATTTTTCTAATTTTGCTAGGTCTTCTTTTGTTATTTCTTTAGGTAAGCTTTTTTTATATACGTCAAACGTATAGAAGTCTGAATAATCTTGTACTAAGCTACCTTCTATAGAGACTTCCTGACCCTCTACTAAGTTCATTTTTTCTAATTGCTCATCTGAAAATTTATGAATTCCAATATAATAGTTTTTGCCGTCTTTCCCTTTTACTGTGATGCTATCTCCGTAAACGCCTTTAATCGTTCCTTTGATTTGTTGCTCAGCTTTAACAGTTATTTCGTTTGCTGTTTTTGCTGTTGCTGCCTCAGCTTGATGTGGCGTGAAAACAGCCATCCCTATTGTTAGTGCTGATACAATCATCCAAGATTTTTTAGTTGTTTTTTTCATCCTTATTTCTCCTTTTATTTAAATGGTTTAGTTACTAATTATTGGACGACTTTCCAACTGAAAAAGTTAGTTAAAATTTGAAAAAATTTTTAATGGTCGGAAGGTATAGATCAATACTTAAACTTTATTACATTATATAACTGGACAAGAAAGTATCTACCTCAAGAAGAAGGAGAATTAGAACTTGGATTCTTATATGAACAACATGGCTTTGGAAGTTGGTCGTTTTGTTCTATGCTATTTTACTTGCTAACGCAATCTATTACGCTACTTCTCAACGTTAGGCTTCGGCGCAGTATAAAATAATATTATTAAAAAAGAAGGGGATTATTCCCTTTTATAGAATATTGAGATAAATGGGGGGCGAGGTTAGTTTGTCTCTCTGTTTGAAATTATATCTTAGAGACATATTTATTAGTAGTTTTGTAGAGCTTACATAAAGCTGATTATCTCTCTATTTCATCAGGGATGGCACTAACAAATGAGAAGACCGACACACCTTAAATGTATTCACAAGATATGTCTCGCTAAGGAAACCGTTACGATAATGTAGTAATCGAGAGTTTTTTGAATTATGGAATCTGAATTGCTTTTCTACAGCTTTATGAATTTCATTTATAATGATTAGGAGGAAAACAATTTGAAAAAAATGGTTTCGTTATTTGTAATGGTCACAATTATTCTTTTTTCTACTCCAGATGTCTTTGCCTCAAACCAGGTTGAACCTTATGGATTGAAGCTACCAGGCGAAAGCTTTACTCCTGGAGAGTGGTTTTTAGGGGAAACTCCACCTAATATTGATCCGAATAAGCCACCTATTGTTTTCGTTCAAGGGAAAAATGGTAACGCTACAAGCTGGTATGGTAATACAGAATATTACGGTCTTAATGACATGTATACAAAAGCTTATGAAGCTGGGTATCAAACTGTATTTGTTCAATTATACGATGCAGCAGGTAACGGTTCTTATAGCCAATACGATAATGGAAAATTATTAGCCTCTATGTTAAAAGAAATCAGTCAACATTTTCACGGAGAAAAATTAAATATAATTGCCCATAGCAAGGGTGGACCTGATACCCAAGCAGCATTAGTTCTTAATAATGCTCATTCGTACGTGGGTAGGGTGTTTACTTTAGGTTCCCCTCATTATGGATCAGAGTTAGCTGATCTTGCATATAGCTGGTGGGCAGGGTGGCTAGCTACATTACTCGGTCAAAAAGATGATGGAACTTATTCACTTCAAGTTGGGGAAATGGAACACTTTCGCTCACTAATAGACAATCACCCCAACGTTAGCAAGAACAACTATTATACAATTGCTGGCACTAATACAGGACCATTTCTATCTGCACTCTGGATGGGTGGGCTATATCTTTCCGATCCAAATGATGGATTAGTCAAAGAGGCGAGCACTAAACTATCTTACGGAAGACATTTATTTACCGATGCCTCACTTGACCATGACCGTATTCGCATGGGATCTGCGGTATTTTCTAGATTGGAACAGAATCTACAGTCTGCTTCTACTGATCGTATCATTGCAAACAAAGAATACTTTTCTCATTCTGATATCTTTCAAGAGTTAGATGCGTCTCATTATTTTTATGGAGGAAAGCTACAATCGTCAAATGATGAAACACATTCTTTCTATGTGGATACTGAGCTTGATAATGTTAAACTGTGGACAGGATTAACTACTGATAAAATAGAGTTGGTATCTCCTTCAGGGAAAAAATATACCAACCGAACAATCGAATCATTGGAGGAAGCCTCCTTCTTTAATGGCGTAGTACCCCATATATTTACTGACGTTATTTCTGAGAAGGGAGAATGGAAGATAAATATAAGCACGCAGGCAGAAGATAATGCGTATTTACTAGCAGTTCAACACGGTGGCCCATCTTTGATTAAGGTGAGCGTTCCGACAGTAGCATTTGAAACGAATAATATTATTACAGTGCAAGCGAATCCACAATTACAAAAACTTACTTTCGATGTAAAAGTACTAGATCCAACAGGTAAAGACATTGCTTCTTCACTACAATTGCAGAAGGTTAATGAACAAAACTTTATGGTGAATTTTCCAGAGAATAAAGAGTCAGGTGTATATAATATAACTTTAAATATTTCCGGTGAAACGTTACAGGGTGAGCCATTTAAAAGGACTATTGTTCGTTCTAAGTATATAAAATAGTCGTATACAATAATTAGAAAAATATAATTTCAAAAATAGTTTATAAGTGTAAATGACACTAATAAACTATTTTTTACTCTGAAGGGTGAATTCTAATTATTTGGCTTACCCAAATTTAATATTACAAATTGGAGTGAAAGTAGATATAGGGACGAACCTGAGAGTTTTAAGCTTTGCCTTGCGCAAGAAAAATTATATATTATCTTTTCTAACAACTTAAAAGTTTCACAAAAAATAGTAAGTGAAAGAGTTAGTTTTGGGTTTAATGAAAAAAACCAATTATCCTTTATTGGTTTAGAAAATTTGTCTAAATCTGAAAAAGAGAAGTTAAAAGAATCAATATTATTTTAAGTTTTGCTGAACCTCAAGAAACCATTTTTCTTGAGGTTCTTTCCATCTATTAATTTGTTTTCTATCGAAATTTTCTTTGGTTTATATATGTTAAAAATGTTTTATGGGTATTTACACGTTTAGTAATAAAAAGTATGAAAATATATACAATCAATAGAAAAAACGGTATATTTTAGCGGAGTGATGTTTGTATTATAATTCCTGATACTAATTAAACAACTAGGTTTCACTCCCTTAGAAACAAAAAAAGCGCACAACTCGTTAATGAGTCAATGCGCCTTTTTTAGTATTTATGTATTCCAATAAATACTAAATGCCCTATCTAGTTTCTTTCAACTGCTACATGACACTTACTACCAACCATTTTATCGCATTTTACCTTTGTTTCGTATATTTTACCATCATATCCTCTTTCTTGTACTATTACATACTTGTCATTTGCACCATTATTTACAAATACATAATCAACTGCATCCGGATATAAGTCCTTGACATAAACATATTCAGTCCATGCATTCGCTGATACTGCAGGAATAAGTATAGCTCCAGATAAAGCAAGTGATCCTACCATTTTTGAAATTTTAGATTTTAACATAATTAACTCCCCTTTGTATTAGTTTTCTCTATTAATAAGTTGCATTTAATAGATCAATACAACCATAGCACAATAAAAATGAAAATGTTGTCGTAATTTGTAATTATTTAAATTAATTACAAATATTACCGATTTTGTCACATTTATTTGGTGCTGCTAACTATGCAACTTCTAGAATGTTCTAACATGAAATGAACTGATTTTAAATAAAAAATACATAAAGATTTATGAAGAGACCAAGCCGAACAATGGAAAGAAGAGTCAAAGCGACGGAAAGGCCGGACCAACGAAAAAATGAGAAGTGACGGATAACCAAATCTATGATAATTATAAAGAAAGTATAAAGTTCAGAAAAAATGTCTTTTTACATAGTAAGGTTAGTTCAGGAGGAAAACAGATGAGAGAAAAGCTATTACTAATTGAGGATGATACGGCGATAGGACGTATTGTGAAGGATACGCTTGAGCAAGAGGGTTACCAAATTACTTGGGCAACAACAGGACTTGAAGGATTAACTGATTTTCAAGCGGATACGTTCGATTTAGTGTTAGTCGATTGGATGTTACCTGAGATGGATGGTTTGACGGTTTGCCAAAATATTCGTTGGGAAAGTGATGTTCCTATTTTAATGATGAGTGCTCGTAAGGAGGAGGCAGATAAGGTTGAGGGCTTGCAGGGCGCTGACGACTATATAGCGAAGCCATTTAGTTTAGAGGAGTTAAAGGCACGTGTAGCCTCACACTTACGTCGCTGGAAACGTTATGCGAAAAAAGAAATAGCGGAAGATGTTACATCCTTTACACACGGTTTAAAAATTGATTGGCAAAAGGAAACAGCGCGCCTTAATGATCAAGAGCTCGCCTTAACACAGAAGGAATTTGCTCTGTTAAAACTACTTGCGAAAAATCCAAGCCAAACCTTTTCAAAAGAAGAGCTCTATCAACATATTTGGCAACAGGCGAGCGTAGATGAAACACATACAGTAACAGTACATATAAAGGCACTACGGGAAAAGCTAAAAGATCCAGTAAAATCACCGTATTATATACAAACAGTATGGGGCAAGGGTTATCGCTTTATCGGTGAGCTATTATGAAAATTAAAGCATGGTTACTCATCACTTTCTTCATCGTGATGGTTTTACCGATAACAGGTGCTTATAGCCTTTATGTATGGATTAATGCTTATTATCAAGATAAAAACGTTGGTGAGTATTTCGAAAAATTAACAGAGCTCAATCAGGTGAAATCTACTCTGGAAAATCCGCTGTATTATACGAAAAATGCAGATATAAAAGAAATTGAAGCACTAACGAATGATCAGCTCTCCATTACACTTTACTCGAAATCAGGCTTACGTTTGTATTCCTCTGATCCATTGAAACTGGTGTTTGATTCTAAAGAAAGAGTTTTTAAAGGTTTATATGAGCTAAAGCAAAATTACAATGCCTTTACTTATAAAGAGCCTGTTTATCAAGATGGAGAATTGCTTGGGGTTTATGAGATTCAATTAGTTAGGAAGGATTGGGTAAAAGGCGTAGAAAGTCGTTCTTGGCTTGTAATAGCTAGCTCTATTGTATTATTTCTCCTTATTTATTTTGCAGTTATGATGCTACTTAACCGTAAATTAAATCGCCCGTTACATGAACTAATGCGACAAATGCGTACTTTTGCAAAGGGAGAGCATGTGGAGTCAAATTTAGTGGCAAGAAAAGATGAAATTGGAGAACTTGCTCAAACCTTTCTTGCCATGCAGGAAGAAATTGAAACAGCACGTGCTCACTTGAAAACTGAACAACAGCAAAAGGAGTTAATGATTGCAAGTATTTCCCATGATTTAAAAACACCTCTTACAGCTATTCAAGCATATGCTGAGTCTTTACAAAGCAAGGCATTATCAGAAGAGCAGCAAGAGGAGTACCGACAGATTATTTTAACAAAGTCTGAAACGATGAAGCATATGTTAGAGGATTTACTAATGTACACTTTACTGCAATCGACAAGCTATCATTTAGAACTTGTTGCAGTTGATGGGACCGAGTTTTTTGAAATGGCACTATCTGATTATGAGCAGCTATGCAAAGATCAAGGATTTAAGCTTGAAGTTACTTGTGACATAGCGGGGATGTATGCAGTGCATCCGAAGCAGCTACAACGGGTGATCGACAATTTAATGAGTAATGCTTGGCGTTATGGAGCAGTGGGGACAACGATAGGTTTAGCAGCCGTGAATGCTGGACAATGTCCTATAGGGTGCTTTGATTTTGTATCACCAGCACTGAATAAGCAGCATGGTATGTATATCATTGTGCAAAATAGCGGGCAAGGTGTCAAAAAAGAGGATATTGAGAAACTATTCGAGCCCATGTACCAAGCAGATACAGCACGGACAAAGGCTGGGGAGCGTGGCACTGGACTAGGATTAAATATAGCAAAACAAATAATAGAAAAACACGGTGGGACAGTAGAGCTCGTATCGAAAGAAGGCTTTGGAACAGTTGTACTTTGCTGGCTGCCACCATTTAAAGGAGAGAATTTATAATGAATTGGAAAAAATCATTACGAGCAGCTGGTTTAGTTGCCGCATTAACATTTAGCTTAGTAGGTTGTAATACAGAGGGGGCATATTCACCACAGGAAATTATTGATCATGCATTACAGGAAACGAAAGAACCACTCGCTTATTACGGTGAATACACAATGGATATGGGTGACGCTGGTGGAAAAATTCAAGTCAAAGAGTGGACTAAAGATGGTAAACGACGTATTGAGACAACAGCTGAAAATGGTGAACATAGCATCTCAGTCAACAATGGCTCACAGGTAATTATGTATGATGTTGTGAAAAATACTGTTCATAAAATAGATATTAGTAAAGGTGGGGTAGATGAAATCCCATCACAAAGAGACCAGTTAAAATTACTATTTAACGCTGTAAAGGATACACATGATGTAAAAATGGCAGGAGAGGAGAAGATTGCTGGAAGAGATACGTATAAAGTTGTAGCGAAAGCTAAAAAAGATGATACTTTAATAGGCGATATAGAAGTATGGGTTGATAAAAAAACATGGGTAACGTTAAAAACAATAACAAATGGCGCTGGAAATAAAATGATAACAGAGTATACGAAAATAGATGAAAAGGCAAAAATTGATGATGCACAATTTACACTTGATATTCCAAAGGATGCAAAAGTGGAAGAAATAAGTGTACCTGAATCTGAGTCAGTGACACTGGATACAGTGAAAGAACAGCTTGGCGAATTTTTAATGGTGCCAGAAGGAAACGGACTAACTTTGGAAGAAATTTCATTAGATAAAGGGATAGAAGATCGTTCAGAGTATACCTTTAGTTATGCGAAGAATGGTCAGCAAGATATTTCAGTAACAGTTTTTAAAGCAAATAGCAATGCTAAGAAAGTAGAGCCTATTAAAGGTGAAAAAGAAATGGACATCCGAGGTCAAAAAGGTACTGTAATGGACGAGAATAAATTCCGTTCGATTAGCTGGCAGGAAAACGGCTATCAATATAGCATGTTTACCGTAGACTCTAAGCAAACAATTGAAGATCTTGTAGCCTATACAAAACAAATGACCATCGTTAAGTGAGGTGAATGGGTATGAAAAGAAATGAATTTATAAAATGTCTCGCATTGTTTTTATTTAGCACAGTTTTTTTATACGGTGTAGGTGAAACATATGGCGTTCCATGGCTACAATTTCATTTCTTAGGACAATACAATGATGAAGGTTTTTATTTTAGTTTTAGTTCTTTAACCCCTATACTTGGTGGCTTACTAATTGTTGCGTTATATGAAACGAAGATTAAGCGACTTATTTAATACAATGAGAAAATCCACTTTGTAAAAAGAGTGGATTTTCTTTTTCTCTTGATTGTGTAATGACAATAAGTTATTTAATATTGAAGTCTCCTCATACGAAAACCTAAGAGTACTCCGTTTTCTACTTGTTTAACAAAAGGGCCAATCTAACCATTTCCGTAAGAAACGGTTAGATTTACTAGAGAAAGTTTATTCACTCGTATTTCTTAAAAACAATTGCCGCATTATGACCTCCGAAACCGAATGAGTTTGACAAACCTGTATTTATCTTTACTTTGCGAGCCATAGATGGTACATAATCGAGATCACATAAAGGATCAGGATTTCCTAAGTTTATTGTTGGAGGAATTATACCTTCCTTTAAACTCATTGCTAAAGCAATTGCTTCAACCCCGCCTGCTGCCCCTAGCATATGACCGAGCATAGATTTATTAGCTGTTACTGGAATCTGATAAGCTTGTTTACCAAACAGCTGCTTAATAGCCATCGTTTCGGAGATGTCTCCCACTTTTGTACTTGTAGCATGGGCACTAATAACATCAATTTCTTCAGGCGACAAATTTGCATTTTTTAAAGCTGATTTCATTGCAAGGTAGGCACCTTTACCTTCCGGATGAGTAGCTACGATATGATGTGCGTCTGAACTTGCACCGTATCCTATGACTTCTACATAAATTTTTGCCTTTCTACGTAAAGCATGTGATAAAGATTCTAAGATTAGAATTCCAGCTCCTTCTGACATGACAAATCCATCTCGTTTATCATCAAATGGACGACTAGCTTTAGTGGGCTCATCGTTTCTTCTTGATAATGCTGTAGCATTACCAAAGCTAGCTATCGATAAGTCTGTTATAGCTGCCTCTGTTCCACCTGCGAACACAACGTCAACTTCTCCAGAACGAATGAGTCTAAAGGCTTCACCAATAGCTGTATTTCCAATTGCACAAGCGGAAACGGGCGACATAGAAGGTCCCATTGCATTCCATTTGATACTAATTTGTGCCGCAGCAGCATTTGAAATCATGGCAGGTACTAAGGTCGGGCTAACTCTTCTAGGCCCTTTCTGTCTAAGCACATCAATATTTTCAATCAACGTTTCAATTCCTCCAATACCTGAGCCTACATATACGCCTAACCTCTCTACATCTATACGATCAAGGTCTAACTTAGAATCTACCCAAGCTTGTTCAGCTGCAGCCAAAGCAAATTGAGAAAAACGATCTAAACGTTTAGCTTCGTTCATTCCTAAAACTTCAGCTGCATCAAATCCTTGGACGATTCCTGCAATTTTTGTCTTATGATTAGTAACATCAAATGTATCGATAGTGGATATACCAGATTGCCCGTTAATCAAATTGTTCCAAAATGTTTGGATGTTGTTTCCTAAAGGAGACACTATCCCCATACCTGTAATCACAACTCTTTCCAATTTCATACCTCCAAATAAACGATTTACTTATATTTTACAGCTCCTTTATCCTATTACAAGTGACAGTTTATCCTGGTATAATTACTAATAGAATAAATTGATAAGAATGGGAGTTTTAAAAATGAATGATAAAACAAGGCTTGAAGCTTTGTCGACATTCTTAAAAGCTAAACGTGCTCAAATCAAGCCAGAGACTGTTGGTTTACCTGCCGGAACTCGAAGAAGGACCCCAGGATTACGAAGAGAAGAAGTTGCACAATTAGCAGGTGTAAGTACCACTTGGTATACATGGCTAGAGCAAGGAAGAGATATAAAAGTTTCTTCAATCGTACTTGATTGTATTTCTACAGCTCTACAATTAAATAATGATGAAAGAGACTACTTATATGACCTGGCATTAGGAACAAAATCAGAAATTACAAATCAAAAAAATAATCAATTAGAGCTTAGCCCTTCTTTAAAGCGAATACTAACTGAATTAACATATTGTCCAACAATTATTACAGATCGACATTGCCATATAGTGGGCTGGAATCCGGCAGCTGCTCATGTTTTTTTAGATTTTGAACAAATACCAAAAGAGCAAAGAAATTTGATTCGTTTAGTGTTCACTAGAAAAGAATTTAAAGCATTGGCCGTTAATTGGGAGCATTTTGCGAAAGGTTTTCTTGCCATTTTCCGCACCTATTATGGACACTATTTAGGCGATGAATGGTACAACCAATTTATTAAGGAAATGAGTTATTCACATTCAGAATTTCATGATTTGTGGCAAGAAAGTCAAGTGAGTAAGGCTCCAGAAATGATAATTGAATTCAGACATGCTAAAGCAGGCAAAATGTTGTTTAATTTAACTTCTCTTCAGGTTCAAGGTGAGATGGATTTACGGTGCAGTGTCTATACACCAGTAGAGGAAACGGATACAGAGAATAAACTAAAGCGATTAATGAAAAGGGTTTCAGTTAAAAATTAATAAAGTTTTTTCGTTATTCCATTTAAAAGGATCTATTGTTGACAAGCGGTAAAATTTTATCTTAAAGAATGAATCTATAATATGTAAAAAAGGGGGAGTTATTAATGGAACAGGGGATTGTAGAAACAAAATATTTTACTTTGCGTACTTTATGTGACGGTGTGTTTGCTGCTCTTGCAAAACCAGGTCAGGGTGCTTGGAGTAATGCAGGAATAGTTGATTTAGGTGACGAGCTTCTAGTTTTTGATTCGCTAAGTACTCCTTCAGCTGGGGATGAGTTAAGGCGCCAAGCTGAAAGTTTAACGGGTAAGAAAGTAAAGTATTTGATTAACAGTCATTATCATGGGGATCACGTTTTTGGAAATCAAGTATTTTCAGATACAACGATTATTTCTACATATGTAACGGAGAAATTGTGCAAAGAAAAAAATAAGATTGAAGATTATGAGAAGGAAAAGCTAGACATGAATCATTACCTGTTTCAGTTAAAAAATCAAATCGATTCAACAGAAGACAACATTATAAAAGCAAGCTTAATCAATCAATATCAAGAAATGTCGAAAGTGTTAGATGACCTATCTCAATTACAAATTGTACTACCTTCCTTGTTGTTTGAGGAAAAATTAACTATCACCGGTTCCGATAGAACTGTGGAATTATACTGTTTAGGTGGTGGACATTCACCGAGTGATACATTTATGTACCTTCCTAAAGAAAAAATAGCTTTTATGGGTGATTTAGCGACTGAAAACTTACATGTACCGATTTATAATCCTGAAGAATTTTTGACGATATTAAAGCGAGTTAAACAAATCGATATAAATATACTTGTACCTGGTCATGGTAATATTGCTGATTTGACTTTATGCGATACATTAATTGAGTATTTATCTTTCATGACTCAACGTGCAAAAGAAGCTCTTCAACGAAAATTGTCACGAGAAGATTTTATTGCTGAATTTAATCTACCTAAGGAGTATAAGGAGTGGAAGGGAGTAAACGGTATTAAAGCTAACCTTACAACGATTTACACATACCTGCTAAAAAATCCACTTTAAAAACGTGGATTTTTTAGCGTTGGTTAAATACGGACAATAAAATCTGATTGATGATTATTAGTATGGCAAATACAATAGCTACTTGTGTTCATCCAGTTGCATACAGAGTTATAACGGCTAAAGAGAATATCGCAAATTCAAACATATAATGCCAAATCCCATTCAATGGAAATGTTGCTTTGGGTGAACCAATATACTCCAACTAACTACGAAAAAAGCAGGTGCTCCAATGCATATGCCATTAACACGCAAATTTCTAATAGAAAGCGAAGAACTAAATTCACTCCGAAAAATTGTTTTTTTGTAAGGGTAAACATTAACGGTGATAAAGTAAACAGACTCGGTGATAAAACGTTCATCGCTGATAAAAGCGCAAGAATCGCTGATAGAACCGCGAACACCGCTGATAGAACCGCGAACACCGCTGATAAAAGCGCAAGAATCGCTGATAGAACCACGAACATCGCTGATAAAAGCGCAAGAATCGCTGATAGAACCACGAACATCGCTGATAAAAGCGCAAGAATCGCTGATAGAACCGCGAACACCGCTGATAAAAGCGCAAGAATCGCTGATAGAACCACGAAAACCGCTGATAAAAGCGCAAGAATTGCTGATAGATGAGACTTTGCATCCTAGGAAAGTGCCCAGCCACCCCATGTTATGGAGATGATGATCCACTGTAATTTTAATTCATTTCAAACATTCGGCAAGTCTCTTTAAAGAAGGGGGCTTGTTTTTTCTGTGTTGGGAAATTATAGTTTTTGTACTATCATAAATATTCAAAGGTCGTTTTTATAGGGTTGTATATTATCTTTTTGGGATAAATGAATCACCGTATGGTATTTTAAGGTTAAATTTACTCATTAATTTACAAATAAATGAGTCTGAGGAATTGTAATATTATGCACATAAAGATAGTATTAAAGAAGTAGGGGTTAATAGAAGGAGGAGCGGTATGAATACACAGGAGTTTGAAGAACTATGGATTACACTAAATGAATTGTATGATGCAAATCGCTTTATAGAATATATAGAATTAAGTAGTGCCGCAATTGAAAGTGCTATTGAGCTTGGTATGTATAAAAAAGCAATCCTGTTATTACGCTATAGCTGTGCAAGCTATTTCCAAACAGGTGATTTGCAAGTTTCTATTAGTGTACTTGAGAAGTATCGCGAATTAACCTTTCAATATGGCGATGATATTGATTTAATTCATCATTATATTATTGTAGCTATTTATTGGGGAACGTTTGGCCATATAAAGAAGTCTAAAGAGTTTATGATTAAGGGACTAAAGATTGCTGAACGTATTCAACATATAGATAGTATAGGGAAAATATATAATAATTTGAGCGACTTAGAAAACTCTTCAGGGAACTATCAAAAAGCAAAGGATTTTGCATTAAAGAGCTTATACTATGCCAATTATTTTGAGACCAAGCATGAAAGTCCATATTCAGGGATTATGTATTCAAAAATAAACTTAGCTGTTGCCCAAATTAGTTTGGGGGAATTTGATGAAGCAGCTGAATTATTGCAAGAGTTGTTAGTGACGATTCAGAAACCTCCTTATTCAAAGCTACAATTGGAGGTTATAAATGCCTATGCTTTACTTTGTGAAAAACAGGGACGCATTTGCGAGGCCATTGATTTGTACCAAAAGTCGAAGCACTATGCCTTAAAAAATAATGATTTATCTATGCTTCAAACGATCTACAATTCTTTGGTGAAGCTAATAGAAAAGCAAGGTAATAAAATTATATTGTGCTCGATACAAAAGGAATATATTGACGTTTTATTGGAAATTCAAAGGGAAAATTATACTCATTTGTTATTTGAGATGGAGTACGATGACCAGAAAAAACATTTTGAAAAAACTTCTTACATTGATCCATTAACGAATATTTATAATCGACGCTATTTTGATCAGAAAGCAGAGAAAATGGTGGAGAAAGCTTCAGTAGATAATCAACAATTAGCATTAATGATGATTGACTTAGATCATTTTAAAGAAATCAATGATACAAATGGTCATTTGTTTGGTGATGATGCTTTAACGATTACTGCAACTACATTAAAGGACTATTTTCAAGCATTTGAATCGATAGTAGCTCGTTTTGGTGGAGATGAGTTTATTGTACTTTGCAAATTACAGGAAGGTGAATCTGTTCATACGATGACGGAAAATCTTTATCAAACATTAAATTCTTTGTCTTTACTAATTAATGATGAGACTGTCCATTTAGAATTTAGTATTGGTGTAAGTACAAATAAACAAGGCCAAATAACTGCGGTCGAAGAACTGATCCATAATGCGGACACAGCATTGTATACGTCCAAGCGCAATGGACGTAACCAAATTACGTTCTTTAATCAATATAATGATGTGGGAAATAGTATATAAACAGGTCAGCTCATGTTTCTGGCGAATTTTAAAATGTAAGCGTTCTATTCAGCGAAATATTTTTAATTTCTTAAACATCCGCTAAAGATTTAATCATAAAGGATCTGCTTCATTTCAACGCACAGTCGTTGGAGTTTGGCAGATTCTTTTCTTTTTAAAAATTTTTTTAATAAAATGAATCGGAAATGAAGTGGCATCCGTCAATAGTTTAGAAAGAAGGTGAGACAACAAATGGATATCGAAAAAATAATTGCAGAGCACGGTGATTACTTACTAAAGGTTGCTTATTTATATGTGAAAAATGAAGCAACGGCTGAGGACATTGTGCAGGATGTGTTTATCGCCTTTTATCAAAAGCAGGAGCAATTTCGTCAAGAATCATCATTACGTACATATTTAGTAAAAATGACGGTCAATCGAAGCCATGATTATTTGCGTAGCTGGAAAAGTAAACGACTGACACTCTTTGAAAAAATAACAGGGCGTACGACAGCAGTCACGCCTGAAAAGGAATTTCTTGCTAAGTCTACAAGACGAGAGCTAGTAGAAGCTTTGTTTACATTATCTGTTACATATAGGGAAGTATTAATTCTCTATTATTTTGAGGATATGACGACAGTTGAAATTGCGCAGCTCGTATGTTGTCCAGAAGCAACAATACGTACAAGATTACAACGTGCGAGAAAGCAACTTGCTACAGCAATCGGTGATTATGATTGGGAGGTGTTACGCCATGAATCAATTTAAAGAAGATGTACTAAATGAACTTCAGGATGTTAAGCTTACAGAAGAAAAAAAACAAGCAATAGCCCAAAAAGCTTATCGTAAAACGAAACAAAGAAGGAGTAGTCCGTGGCAATATCGCGTGGTACTAGCGACGTTTACGATATTTGTCATTGGTTTTAGTTATTTATTATCACACAATAAAAAATCAGGGAATCATCAGGCAGCTAGCTTACAGCAAGAAGCGGATACA
Source organism: Lysinibacillus sp. CNPSo 3705 (assembly GCF_028674935.1). Taxonomy (NCBI): domain Bacteria; kingdom Bacillati; phylum Bacillota; class Bacilli; order Caryophanales; family Bacillaceae; genus Lysinibacillus; species Lysinibacillus sp. CNPSo 3705. The sequence continues at coordinate 20,095 of NZ_JAQZSD010000057.1, forward strand.
TGGAGTATTTTGACATTTTTGCAAAACGATTTCGTAAAAGGTATTTTGCTTTTTAGCTTTTTCGTAAGTATTGCCTTTATCGTCAAACTTGTGCTAATCAAGAAAGGATATGGCCTACCGGTGTGCATTGAGTGTGGGGAAACTTGGTCAGAGAAGCAAGCCCGAAAAATGTACCGGAAAAATGGACAACTCGAATGTCCTTATTGTGGGAAAAAACAATATCGTACAAAAAAATCTATGCAAATGGGTGGCATTTTAGCATTTCCGGTTCCTTTTTTTACTTTTATGCAATTTATTTTTAATAATATTACGATTGGGATTATTTTCTTTATAGCTGGCGTTCTTATTTATTATCGTCAATTAGCACCATATGTCTTTGATTTGCAAGAAAATGACCCTACCAACGATCCGCTTTGGTAATTTGTGAAGAGAAATTGCTAGTTCACTATAGCAATTTCTTTTTTTATAGCTATTTTTCAAAATAGATTGACAACAGTTTTTTTTTGCTATATCTTTGTGTTAACTTATTTACAACATGAGTTAACGCACAAAGGGAGGCCATTTAGTTTGAAAAAGAGTAGTACATATAATTTTGTGTTAGCGGCATTTGGTGCAGCGATAATTGCTGTTCTTGCACAAGTAACGATTCCGCTACCACTTATTCCAATTACAGGACAAACATTAGCAGTAGGCTTAGTCGTAACGATTTTAGGGACAAGAGTTGGTACGCTATCAGTACTGCTTTATATTTTACTTGGTGCAGCTAGTCTTCCGGTATTTAGCGGTATGTCAGGGGGATTAGGTATTTTAGTTGGTCCTACAGGTGGCTATATTGTAGGATTCCTTGTTACGGCAATTATAATGGGCTTATACTTAGATACATTTGGGTTGACAATTTTCCATGCAATTGTCGCGAACATCATTGGAATGGTTGTGACATTGGCGTTTGGAACGACTTGGTTAAAAATTGCCGGAGATTTAACTTGGACAGCTGCTTTTATGGGTGGAGCAGCACCATTTATCGTCGTAGGTATTGTGAAAGCTGTTCTAGCAGCATGGTTTGGTGTAATAGTACGTCGTCGCTTAGAGCGAGCACATTTAATTTCTTTCAGTGGGGTTCAGACATTCTCCGAAAGAAATTAAAGCTGATTCCGGACGGTAATTATGCCGAGACGTAATTAATTAGATGCAATTGCATAGGAGGAATTGTTTTGGCAACGTTATGGACGGGTGGAAAAATTTACACGATGGCGCAAGTTGGCGAAACAGTTGAAGCAGTCCTTGTAAAAGAAGGGAAAATTGTGGCGACAGGCTCGGTAGATAGCTTGTCGCCACATGCTACTTCTATTCAACATTTACAAGGGAATGTGATGTATCCAGGCTTTGTCGATAGTCATTTACATATTATTGGCTACGGGGAGAAATTAAAGCATATTGATGTATCGAACGTCAGAAGTAAGGACGAGCTACTGACGATTATTCATGAGCGGATGATGGAAGTTCCCGCAAATGAATGGGTAATCGCGATTGGACTTAATGAGACGCAATTTATAGATCCTATTTTCCCGACATTAGCGGAGCTTGATGCCTTAGGGGAAGCACATTTAATTATTAAGCGTAGCTGTCATCATTTAATTTTGGCTAATTCCAAGGCGCTGGCATTTGCAGGAATAACTAAGGACACACGATCTCCAAAAGGTGGGGTCATTGATAAGGTGGATGGACAGCTAACAGGGGTTTTAAAAGATGCAGCATTGTATATGATTGTCAACCATATGCCTCATATTACGTCTGAATATATTGAGGATGCCCTCGAAAAGGCGGTAATATCGCTGCAATCATATGGTTTAGTGGGTGCTCATTCTGAGGATTTAAGCTATTACGGGCCACCGCTGCAACCAATACATGCTTTTCGAAAGATCATCGAGGCAAAGCGTTCGTTTAAAGTTCATTTATTACAACACCACACGGTATTTGAGGAAGTTGCTAAGATGAAAGAAGTATCTTCTCCGTATTTAGAGTTTGGTGCCATGAAGATCTTTATCGATGGTGCCTTTGGAGGACGTACTGCTGCTCTTCGTGAACCGTACTGTGATGTACCAAGCAATTGCGGTATGCTTGTACATTCAACAGAACAACTAGTCGAATATGTAAAACTTGCACGCCAATTTGGACAAACAGTGGCAGTGCATGCCATTGGCGATTTAGCCATTGAAACAATTTTACAAGTATTTGCTGCCCATCCGCCTCGTGAAGGTCAATTAGATCGTGTTATTCATTGTAGCTTAGTCGATGAAGGGATTTTAGAAAAACTCGCTGCGTTGCCTATCGCGGTAGATATGCAACCTCAATTTGTGCAGGGAGAGTATGAGGCAGAACTAGCTAGGCTAGGGGAGGAACGGGCAAAAGGCTTACACCCATTAAAATCGCTACTAGATCGTGGATTAGTTGTTGCAGGCGGCAGTGATGCCCCGATTGAAGTGCCAAATCCCTTATATGGTATATATGCTGCAGTTACAAGGCGGAATTTTGGGGAATCGCATAATGGCTACGGTCCGGAAGAGAAGATTTCACGCTTTGAGGCAGTAAGTCTCTATACGATAGGAGCTGCACAAATAATAGCGCAAGACCATGCTCGAGGTAAGATTGAAAAGGGCTATACTGCAGACTTCACTATTTTAAAAGAAGATCTTTTTACAATAGCTATCGAAAATATTCCACAAGTAAAAGTGGCCTATACGGTTGTTGATGGCCGTATCGTTTATGATAAAAGCGCCCAGTCGTAACGGAAATCAACCTGTGTTTTGCCATAGAGTCTTTTATAACATCTTAATTCATTGACATAATAATTTTATAAGAACATGAAAAACGCTGTGAAGAATAAACTTTACAGCGTTTTTTCATTCTTTAGGAGCTAGCGTCTTTCTGATAAATTTCCCAATTGTTGCTCAAGTATTGTCACTCGTACTGTTAAATCCTCTACTTGTTGCTGAAGTGTTTCTTGTGGAGGCGAAGGAGCAGTCGATTTCATTCTTTTAATCGTATGAATCATCACGAAAAATATCGCTAGGAAAATGACAAAAAGTACGGTTGTACTAATAATATCACCAAGATGAAACATTGTTTGTGTCATAATTATTAGCCCCCTTATTTTGTATCGATTCTATTATTTACCGAGTTACATACAAAAAAGTTTCAAAAAAATATTTATAGACACTAAAAATACAGAAATCTTATCATTTTTTCTTGCATATTATATGGAACAAATTGTATTTCAAGAGCAGAAAATAATTAGAAATAAATGACTTTACATATCGTATAGGAAGAGCTTATAAAAATCGGAAAGATGCTTAAGATAGGGGATACGATAGGTATGACTGAGGTGAGTAAATGCATAAAGAGGGACAAGTAATGCGACAAGCTGTCTACAATATATATATGTATCGCATCGATTATATACAGGTTTTCGCGCTGATTAAGTTATTTCAGTTTTTATTAATTGTTCCAATGACGGCTATCGTATTTAAACTAATGCTACGAGTAACGGGCTACACACATATTACAGAGCAAAATATTCAAAGTTTTATGGTGCATCCCTTTGTCATTTCGATGTTTCTTTTTTTGATTGTGCTTATTTTTCTATTTATTTATTATGAAATGGGCTTTCTTTTTTTAATGGCTTTTTATCAACAACGGGGAATTCGATATCGATATCTACACATATGGCAACAGCTCAATCGTAAGGTACTTTCTTTTTTTAGTATTCAAATCATTTTTTTATTTATTTATATTGCACTTTTATTGCCATTAGCTTCATTTATATTTCCACTAACGTTAACACAAGAGATGACCATTCCGCACTTTTTGATAGATGAAATAATGAGTAGTCGTACGGGTCGTTTACTTTATTTTGCTATGGTAATTGTTTTAGTAATAGTGGGCATACGTAGTATATTGGCATTGCCGATTTTTACAATCCAGCCCAAAATATCACTATGTCGTTCATTAATATACAGCTGGCATTTTTCAAAGCGGGACTTGTTAAAGCTTCTTGGATTATTAGCTATGCTAGTTACAGTTCTTTTACTTGTGATGCTTGGCATTACACTTATAAGTACTTTGCCATTATATATGTTGGAGCGTTTGATACCGAGTACAGCCCTTGTCGCAGCGGGGATAACTATTGCTTTTTTAGAAATGGTTTTTGTCGTGCTATTTAGTATACTGCAAGCAATGATTTCACAAGTAATGGTGGCTTTTACTTATTACACCCCTTTAAGCAAGACAAGGTTTACATCGAAATTTCGAAGAAGGCGCTATAAGCCATTGTTATTTATCATTTTGTTTGTTTTTATCGCATTAAGTGTGATGAATATTATTTCGTTAGAGAAAAGTGTTTATGCACCAGATACAAAAATTATTGCTCATCGTGGCTACACAGAGGGTAATGTGGAAAATACAATTAGTGGCCTTGTCAGCGCAGCAAGTGCAGGTGCAGACTTAATCGAGGTCGATATTCAGCAAACGGTAGATGGACAATTCGTTGTATTTCATGATCGAACATTAAGAAGACTTGCAGGTAAAAATGGTGTTATAGCCAATATGACACTCGGTGAATTAAAGACGTTAACGATTCATGCTAATGGTTTTAATGACAAAATTTCATCTTTAGATGATTTTATTGAAATAGCAAAAGCTTTAAATGTTTCCTTACTGATTGAATTGAAAGTTCATGGTAAAGAAACAGAAGATGTATTGCCCAAGTTAGTAGAAAAACTAAAAGCTTATAAGGTGCTCGATACGTATTATGTCCAATCATCAGACCCACAAATGATGTCACAGTTAAAAAAATTGGCGCCGAATTTACGTGTAGGGATTGTCTATGCATTAAATATCGGGCCGATGGATGAAACAGTTGATTTTATATCACTTGAGGAAGCTTGGGTAACGGATCAGCTGATTTCAGAGATGAAGCAACAAAAAATTAAACTATTTGTCTGGACATTAAATAAAGATCAGTCATTACACAATTTTATTCGGAAAAATGTCAATGGCGTCATTACCGATCTCCCAGATATGGCTTTGAAAATAAGGAAGAAACAAAACGAGCGGGAATATTTTTTACAGCGTATATTAAATCTTCTTCAATTTATGTTTTAAACTAATACGATTAAACGCTATAACGTGCGCGAAGCAAGGACATACTCGCGAACCGAACAAAATAATCATCCAGCCAGCATAAGAGAAAGCTGTGATTCTTTACCGTAAAAGAATCACGGCTTTTTTAGCGGATTGGAATAAATGTTGGCAATGTTGTAACCTTTTTCTTTTATAGCCGACTACTACTATGAATTCGTGAAATGAAGGAGATGCTTTTTTATGAAAATGACGAAAGTCGTACCATTTGCCATGTCAGCATTATTAATCGGGGGCGCTGTAGTAGCTCCAACTGCATCAGCAAACGAAGGAAAAGCGGTTGTGACGAACGCTACTGATAATAATGAGCAAAATCCACAAGTTCAACCTATTTTTATTAAAATAGCTGGAACAATTGAGGGTGTTGAAAAACGTGATGATTCAACATATTACACTGTAAAAGAGGAAGATAATACAAATGTTTTTGTCGTAAATGACGAAACACTAGTTTTCGATAATACTGGTAAAGAAGTTAAACTACAAAAAGGTGATAAAGTAACAGCATACACGTATGCAAATAAACCAATGCTGATGATTTATCCACCACAATATAATCCAGAGGTAATTATTGTTGAAACAACAGAAATGGGAACTGTAGAAGTAGACTTTTTCAATAAAGAATTAGTGAATACTGATAATACGTTAAAACTAAATGTTGGTAAAGAAACGGAATTACTTAGCCTGTCTGGTAAAAAAGTAAAGGCTGAGGATTTAGCAGAACAACATTTACTAGTGTTCTATACAATTGCAACAATGAGTATCCCAGCACAAACACCACCTTCAAAAGTTGTCGTTTTAGATACGATTGCACAAGAACCAGGAGAAGTGGATCCATCTAAAGCTGCAGTACAAGAAATTATTAATAAAGACTTTTATGAGGTCGAAGGTACTAAAATGGTACCACTACGTTTAATTGCCGAAGAGTTGGGCTTTAAAGTAGAATCAACAGGAAATGGTGCCATTATTTCTAAAGGCGCATTATCTTATACAATTACACGTGATCAAAAAGAATATGGCTATAATAAAGCACTTCGTTATTTTAAAGTAGCACCAGCTTTATTAGAACCAACAAAAACATATGTACCAGTTGAATTTGTTGAAGAATTAATGAAATAAAATAATTGAACTTCTTCTTGTCAAGTGACGGAGGAAATAGTAGAAAATATTTTGAGCGGCTTAATCCCTTTAAACTAATGGGCTTAAGCCGTTTAATCGTTTTTGCTAACATTCGTCCTACCATGCAGAAAAATACTTACGGTAAAAAAATCGAAAAAGGAGAAGACTCTTCTGATGCAGAAAATACATATAATATACTTTTTTAGGAGGCGATAATATGTTTATCGTTAATGTGGAAGCTGCAATATACAAAAATAAAAAATGGCTGTTAATAAAACGTAGTGAAAAAGAGGAACATGCAGGGGGAGTATTGTCTCTTGTTGGTGGGAAGGTCGAAAAGGAAGGGTTCTCAACAAATATTTTAGAAAGAACACTTATAAGGGAAATTGCCGAAGAAGTTGGGGTGGAGGTTTCAAATCTAAGGTATGTTAATAGTTCCTCCTTCTTGACAGATGCTGGTATTAGTGTAGTAGACATCGTATTTCTTTGTCATCATCAGCACGGAGAAGCTTTTGCAAAGAGTCCTGATGAAGTTGACAGTGTCGTGTGGATGACAACTGAACAAATACTCGATAATTCTTCTATACCAAATTATTTAAAGGAGAATATAAAACTTGCTGACAAATTAGTAATTGCATCCCAAGGGTAGAGGAAAACATCACGTCCTGTGATATCCCTTCGTACCAACATCGTGACTCATCATTCACCCACCCACCTGAACAAGCATGAAAGTCTCGCTCTCTTTTCATAATTTTCTTTAAATGGAAAAAAGTTTTTTGTACAATAAAAGAATTAAAGTCAGATTCCAAAAGGAGAACTATATGAAGCAGGCATTAATGATAGTGGATATGCAGGAAGCATTTTTTTTGGATCGTGAAAACTTCTTATTTGATTACGAAAAAGTACTAGAAAACATTAATAAGTTAATAACTTGGGCACGACACAGCGAAGTTTCAATTATTTTTATCCAGCATACGGATTCACATAAAGATGACGATTTGGCATTTGGCAAACCAGGCTGGGATCTATATCACGGACTTCTACGACAACCAAATGATAAAGTAATTCAAAAAACAACATGGGATGCATTTTATCAAACGGAATTAGCGCAATACTTACAGGAACAACAAATTGAGCAGCTTATTTTCGCTGGTGCTCAAACAGGATTTTGTCTGGATACGACCATCCGAAATGCCTATAGTCATGGATACCATCATAATATTTTAGTGGAAGGTGCACATACCACCCTAGATAGTCACGTATTAAACGCACAACAAATTATCAAGCACCACGAGTCCGTTTGGCACAATCGATTCGTCATTATTGAGCCAAGTACTATCTTTAAAACTAAGTAAAAGAGGTTTCAATAATGCACATAAACAGCCAAGAATTTAATATAAATGAACTTCATTATACAATTAGATCTGCCAATATAGAAGATGCTCAAGCATTATCAGATCTGAGGCTACAACTTGATGGAGAGACGGAAAACTTCGATAGAGAACAAGGGGAAGGCTTTATCGATACGACAGGATTTGAAGAAATCATAAAGGAAGACACGGTAAGTCCAAGGAATTTGTGTTTAGTAGCAGTAGTTGATAATCGCATTGTCGGATTTTCTAGATGTGAGGGGTTTCTATTAAAAAGATTTGCTCATAAAGTAGAGTTTGGAGTAGGTGTTTTAAAGGAATTTTGGCGTTATAGTATAGGAAAAAACCTCCTAAAAGCATCGATTGAATGGGCTGACACGAATGACATAAAAAAAATGGCCTTGAATGTTGTAGAGACAAATGACAAAGCAATTTTGCTCTATAAAAAGCTTGGCTTTGAAGTTGAAGGCGTCTTAAAAAATGATAAACTCCTTTCAGATGGCAACTATTATAATACAATTGTTATGGGAAGAATTAAGGAATAACTTTAAAATAAACCAGCTAAGCAAATAGGTTTATTAAAAGTAAAGTTATAGGCTAAACTATTTTAAATAGTGAAATCTAATTTAATGTCACACATTATATGAATAGAAATTAAAAAGAAAGAAGTACTTAAATGAATTAGCTCTACCTATCCTCTTTTTTACCACAGATGACCCTATTTTCTACAACACTTAAATCAATTCAATGTCGCAGTAAATTAAAAGGAGCTTATATCAGTTATTAATTGTACAATAAAGCCTATTTCTTAAACTTCTAAGTAATAAAAGATATAGGTTGTTTTCTAAAAGATTGTTGCTTTTCAACTAAATAGGATTCTTTTATTTAATACTCAATAGATGGGTATTAATGT